>JAGUZM010000084.1 GCA_020060805.1 Deltaproteobacteria bacterium
CATGGCATGGCTATTGAGGCACCGCCAACCGAAAGAGGCGGAAACGGATAGGCCGGGCCTAAAGTCGCCAGCACCAGATCTCTACTCTACCCATCAACGTCCCTCAACTCGCGGGTTTTGAAATGCGAAGCGAGGGGTGCAAAAGAAATGGGGGACGCGCCCTTGTCTCTCTCTGGGGGAATCGCGAGGCGCCCAAGCAAATCCTACGTTTTTCGCTTCACGGCCTTCAGGGTTATCCAGTCGCCCATCGGTTTCTTGGCCGTGACAACGTAGTCGAGCGAGTCAAGTAACCGGATGACGTCCTCGCTGATCTGTCCGGCCTTGACCTCGATGCTCATCTCCGGCTCTCGGAGTATCTCCACCATCTTTTTTGTCAACGCGACGGGGAATTGGGGATTGTCGATCTCTCTCAGTTTAAGCTCCACCGATTCCATGATTCTATTCTCTCTTGATTTCCGTTCCAAAGATTTCAGGATCCCATTCTAGACTATTCTTGTTCTTGGATGCAAGCGATCGAGGAAGTCCACTTCGTTGAACAGCATCGTCAGGTTTGCGCAAAACTTCGGCACCGTCCATTCTCCTTCACGGATCTCGTGGCACAAATGATTTCAACCGCCCGGTGTCGGCCGGGTTTCCACCGGGTTGCCTCCGCACTGCCGGGAGCTTGGGTGCGCTGGGGAGGTCCGTAGGGATCGGAATACGCATGAAGCTGCGCAGGGGCAGGCTTTCTCAGTCATCCCTGAAGAGGTATCCGAAAACACCCCTTGGAAAAAACATGACGCAGACGATGAAGAGGACGGCTAATATGAGAATCCAGTAATAGGCCATGATATCGCTCAGGAAGGCCTCCAGGAAACGGACGAGAATGGCACCCAGCATGGCGCCTACGAGAGTCCCTTTCCCGCCCACGATGACCCAAATAAGAACTTCTGTGGACAGGACAAACCCTATGATCGTCGGGCCCACGTAGCTGAAAACAGCTACAAACAGGGAGCCCGCGAGCCCAGCGAGCCCGGCGGAGATGATGTAGATTTTGATCTTGTAACTGGCCACATCATAGCCGAAGAATTCCACCCGCTCTTCATTGTCCTTGATGGCCGAGAGGATACTCCCAAAGGGAGAAGAAACCACCCGGTGGCAGAAAATATAAGAACCGACCGTGATTCCGAGAATGACGTAGTAGAGAAGGATGGGGTGGGTGATTTCGTAAGCAAGGAGCCCCGGGACAGAGAGCGTTAAAGGCGGAATGTTGAAGATGCCGTTGAAGCCCCCAACGTAATACCAATCCACGGCGATCCGCTCGAAGATGACGGCGATAGCCAGCATGAGGATGGCAAAATAGGGGCCTGCAATCCGGCTGTAGAAAAGGAAGTAACCCAGGAGCATCGCAAAGAGAGCGGGCATTCCTATTCCAAAGATCAGCCCGGCGTAGGTGGAGTGGAACGTTGTCATGAAGGGGATCATCTGTTTGGTCACAAGGGTCATGAAATAGCCGCCCAGACCAAAAAAGACGGCATGACCAAAGCTGAATATCCCCACATACCCCCATATGATGTCCAGGCTCATGGCAAAAATGCCGTAGACGAAGTACTGGGTCAGCTGTCCGATGGCGTATTGATCCCCGAATACGGGATAGAAAAGAAACCCGGCAAGAAAAAGGGCTTGAAACAGCTTCTTCCTGTTCTTACGCTGGAAAATTCCCCTGATGTCGATCATGACCGCTTCCCGAACATGCCCTGAGGTCTCAGGCGGATGAGAACAATCGCCATGCTGAAAACGATGATCTGGGCTCCCACGGGCGATATGAGGTAAGAAAACACGCTATCCGCCCCTCCGATGACGGCCCCACCCCCTAACACGCCGTACAGGGTTCCCATGCCTCCGACGATAATGGCCAGGAACGCCGGGATCAAGTAGCCGAGGCCCATTTGCGGATCCACGCTCATCAGCGGCGACATGATTCCTCCTGCCAACCCTGATAATGCAGACCCGAAAACAAAGCTCATCCGGTACATTTTTCTCGTGTTGATCCCAAGGGCTGATGCCATGTTGCGATTGGCAATGACGGCTCTTGCCTTGAGACCGTAATCGGTTCTGAGGAGGACATAAAAAGTGAACAGTATAATCAGAATGCTGGCAGCCATCGTGAACAAGCGATAGGCAGGGTATTCTATTCCCAAGAATCGGACCATGGTGGGCAAGGGGTGAGTCACCATTTGCCCGCCCGGTCCAAACACAAGAATGATAAGCTGCTTGATGCCGATGCTGATACCCCACGTCGCCAAGATCGTGTCCATGGGCCTGTCGTATAAGTAACGGATACAGAAAAATTCTACCATCAGGCCGACGACAGCCACGATGAATGTCGAAAACAGCAAGGCCACCCAGAAATTGAGCCCGCCCCACTGCGCCATGACCACGGTGTAGGCGCCGAGGAGAAAGAACTCCCCGTGAGCCATATTGATCACCTGCATCAAGCCGAAGATGATCACCAGCCCAAGGGCGACCAGGAGGAGAATCAGGATGAGATTAAAGCCGTTCAATACTTGAATGAGAAAGGAAGTGAAATCCATGCCCCAGCCCTTCCACGCTACAGCGCCAGATATTGGGTAATCAAGCTGTCATCCTCTCGGAGGCGACAGGTTTCCGTATCGGCGACAATCCTCCCTTTTTCCATAAAGAAACATTCTTTTGCGATATCCATGATGAGATCGAGGTTCTGCTCGACGATCAGGATGGTGACCCCTTTTTCCCGGTTGATTTTCACCAAAATCCGGCCTATTTCCTCGACAATGGAAGGTTGAATCCCTTCCGAGGGCTCATCGAGAAGAAGAATTTTGGGATTGCTGACAAGGGCACGAGCAATGGCGAGCATTTGCTGTTCCCCGCCGCTAAAGGATCCGGCTTTCTGGTTCCTTCGTTCATGCAGGATAGGGAAGTAGTCAAAGATCTCTGCGGGGATCGTCCGGTCTTTCCTCTTGAACTTCATCATCCCCAGCCTCAGGTTCTCATGGACAGTGAAGGATTGAAATATCTCTCTCCCCTGGGGAACGTATGAGATCCCCAACTGGGAGATCTGATGAGGGGGCAATCCCGTGACGTCCTTGCCGTCGAGCAAGGCCTGGCCCGATCGAGGTGAAACGAACCCGACAACGGTCCTCATCAGAGTGGTTTTGCCCACCCCGTTTCTCCCCATCAAGGCGACGATATGTCCCGGCTGGACCTCCATGTCGATGCCTTGAAGGATCAAACTGCCCCCTAAGGAAGCTTGGAGACCGGTTATTTTCAGCATGGCTTATGGCCTCTTCCCAGGTAAATCTCCCTCACCGTCTTGTCTTTTTGGATTTCCTCAAAAGTCCCCTCATGGATGATCTGCCCCTTGTACATGACCGTTACCTTGCTCTCTATTTCCCGCACAAAAGAGATATCGTGCTCAATCACGAGAATGGAGATGTTCAGATCAGCGGAGATTCTTTTGATTAATCCAACGGTGGCTCGGGTTTCCCCAAGTGTCATCCCTCCGGTGGGTTCATCCAGAAGAAGCAGATTCGGTTTGTTTGCCAGAGCCATGCCGATTTCCAGCCATTGTTTTTCCCCATGGGAGAGATGGTCGGATATTTCATTCGCTTTTTGCTCCAGGCGAACTTCGCGAAGAATCGCCATGATCTGGTCATGGGATTCCCTCTGAATACTCCGACCCACAAACATGGAATGGCGCTTCTGGTCGGAGAAAAAGGGGACGCGCACATTCTCATACACACTCATGGTCCCGAAAATACTGGGAACCTGGAATTTTCGTGCAATGCCCTTTTGTGAGATACGATGGATGGGCAGGTTGGTGATGTCTTCGCCCTCATAATAGACTTGTCCCCCGGTGGGCTTAATTTTTCCGGTGACCAGATTGAAGAATGTCGTTTTCCCGCATCCGTTGGGGCCTATGATGGAGCGCAATTCTCCCCTGGAAAGAGAGAAATTGACGCCGTCCACGGCGACAAGACCCCCAAACCGTTTTCGCAAGTTTTTTGTTTCTAAGAGATTTTCCATTCCCGTTCCCGAGAAGAACAAACGAATCGGCGAGCCACCGTCACAGTGGAATGAACGCCTGTGCGACTCCTAGGGCAGCGCCTTCGCCTGAAGTGGAAAGCCCGCTTCAGGCCGATGAAACTCTCGCCTCAAAGGAACCCGGCGCACGCCGTTGGGTGTGCGGAACATGTAAAAGCAAGAAGAAGGAGGAATGAAAACACAATCCTCCTTCTTCTTGGATGGGTTATGCCCCTACCATCTTTTTACCTGCGCATTGGCTCGGTGGCACGATGGGTCCGAGATATTTCCTGAGGACAAGCGTTCGGTTTTCAACTTCAGCGATCATCATGTTAAGAATCACATGATGATCCGAGGCCCGAAGGATCACATTCCCGCCCGGTGCCGTGATCGCCTGATCCCCCATGGCATCGATCACTTTCTCTTTATCAAGGCTGCCGGCTCTTTCAATGGCCTGCTTGAGGAAATAGATATGGCCGTAATGGCTGTCCACGTAAAAGGAGACGACGGCGTCGTTTCCGAACTCTTTCTTCTGTTTCGCCACAAATTCCCTGGCCACCGGGAAATCGAGGCTCTGGATGAAATGGGGGCAGGTCACAATGCCTTCTGCCTGTTCAGTGGTGAAACCGGGCATGTAGTTTTCATTGAACCCCATGAAAGCTATCTTGATCTTTTTCTTCAGGCCGAATTCGTGAAACTGTTTTACAAAAGTCATCGCATCGGCGCCGGGAAGGGTGAATACCAGGACCTTGGGTTCTTTCTCGGCCATTTTCCGAATCACCCCGGAGAACTCCTTGACGCCAAAAGGCGTGTATTCCTCGGCTAGGACCGTCCCGCCAACCTGTGCAACGGCCTTCTTCACCGCGATGTTCATATTGTGCGGCCAGACATAGTCGGCGCCGAACAGATAAAAGGTTTTCCCGTAGTTTTCGGCCAGCCACGGGATAAAGGGGTAGACCGTGTGCTCCGGCAGCGCGCTGTAGCAGAAAAGATAACGGTTGCACACCCCACCCTCATAGTCGGTGGCATAGAGGAGAGGGGTCTTCAGCTTCGTCATCGTCGGTGTCATGGCATCCCGGGCGCCACTGGTTATTGGACCCACAACGGCGATCACTTTGTCCCTCTGGATGAGCTTGGTGGCTTTTTCCACGGATGTCTTGGGATCGGTCTTGTTATCTTCGATGACGAGTTCCATTTTTCGTCCCAGCACTCCGCCGGATTCGTTGATTTCCTTGACAGCCAGTTTCATGCCCTGGATTCCCTGCTGCCCGAAGAGCTCCAGCCCGCCGCTGAGAGGCAAAACGATTCCCACCTTGACCGGGTCTTTGGTTTGCGCAAAAACGCTCTTGGGGGTCAGGATCTCCTTTCCGATAGACCCTGCCGCCACCGCACCAACCCCGGCAAGGGTTGCGGCCTTGAGAAAATCCCGCCTATCCATTCCTTTTTTCACCTTCTCCTTCGGTACTTTTTCCTGATCCATCGTATTCCCTCCTTCCTGATCCATCATAGGCTCTTTTCCTTTACGCCAAAATCGACTTGATGTTCACCCAATTCCAATCTTTTCTTGATTTTCACCTCCTTGCTTGTCGAAATATGGTCTACATGATAATTTTTTCTTCCCTCAGTTTCAGGGCTAAGTTGACTCCCTGTTCCTCAGGGGTTGCTCCTTCCACATACTCACATCGTCCTTCGCGAACAGGTTGGAACAGCCTGAGCATTCTGGCGTGCCTGCCCTTGGCGCCGATCCGAGCGGGGTCGACGCCCAGGTCGGCCGGTTTCCAGACAAGGGGTTCCTTCTTTTTGGCAGCCATCATGCCTTTGATGGTTTCGTACCGCACCTGGCCGATCTCGTGGCTCACCGTAATCAGGGCGGGCAAGGAGACCTCAACCACTTCGTACCCGTCATCCGTCCTCCTCCTCACGACCGCACTGCCGTCGTTGACATCTATTTTCTGAGCCAGTGTTACACTCGGCACTGCCAGCATCTCAGCAACGGCCGAGCCCACCTGCCCGGCGTTCCACTCTGCATCCTCCCTTCCGCAGAAGATGAGGTTATACTCGCCTATCTTTTCGATAGCCTTGGCCAGGGCATAAGCTGTTGACCAGCTATCCCCCCCGTCAAAGGCCTCATCCTCCAGCAGGATAAGCTCGTCAGCCCCGAGAGACAGGGATTTCTTCACCACGCTTCTGAGCAGGTTCGCGCCCAGGGTTATAGCCGTGATTTTGCCTCCTTGAGTATCTTTGATTTTCAATGCCGCCTCGAGGGCGAATGCAGAATAGGGATCGACCACCAGGGATACATTGGGTGGTTGCAGCACCTCATTCCTGGCACCATCAACCTTGAAGCTGGCCGGCGGTGCCTCGGGGTCAAGGACCTGCTTGATGCAGACGATCATGTTCATGGATTTCCTCCGCCACGTCGGCGAGGTCCAAGGATTTCAGTTTTGGACCCGCAGGGACCCCCGTCACCGGATCCCATCCTCTCAGCCTGTAAAACTCATCCCTCATGGCCTCGAACTTTTCTTGGTCGGCGACCGGAGGGACGGGTTGAGGTTTTTCCCACGGGGGAACGGCCGTCTCGGGAACGCGGAAATGGAATTCGCCCACCGTATCGTGTTCTTTTCTTCGGCCTTCGCGCACCATCAGGCAGCGCTCCAGGTTGACAATCCGCTCTCCGACCCGGAGCCAGTCTTTCTTCTCCATGTCCTGCCCGGTTGCGGAGCAGTAGAGTTTCCTCTCCATGTCCGGGTCGCCTTTGTAATCCGGCGGGTTGTTGATGCTCGACAGGATAGGGAAACAGGACCAATCGCAGAGAACCAGGCTGTTCTTCAAGCTCGACATATCCTGGATGATGGCGGCGACCCTCGCCTTGTCTTCATAGCTAAAAGCGTCAACCGAGGCTTCTGACCCATACACCTGCCTGCCGATGGCCTTGAGTTGGCCGGGCGTCAGGGCCCCTTTCTGGGTCCTGGGCCAGTTCATGCCGCTCCAGTAAACGAGAACGGTCCAGTCGTGGGCTCCTGATAGAGGGTCGCGGCTCCCCATGGCCCACTGCATCAGAACAAGGGGATAGGCGCGGACCGAGTAGTGTTCCGCCTGGCTCCTGGCCGGGAAGTGGGCCTCATAGCCGTCCTTCACCTTTGCTCCAAAATGGCGAAACACGGCGACCGGTCCGTCAGCGATCACATCCCCGAACCCTTCGCGATGAGTAATTTTGCGAAGGAAATCCTCTATGAATTTGCGCGTCCCCAGTTGGCTCCAGGCGATTCCCGTTTCCTTTTCAGTGATGTTGCCGGCCTTGAACTCTTCGACCAGCCAGAGAATCAGGTCAAAGAGGGTATACTGGCACAGGCCCATCTGATCGGAGAAAACTTTTCCAGCCCAAGCAGCCTCATCGTTTTCCGTGCCCAGGTTGAGATAGTACTGGGAGAGGCACATCACCTCTCCTCCGTCAAACCCGGGCATCCGGACAAAAGACCGGCAGGCCACAGGACAGCAGAAACAGGAAGCGTACTTGACGCGGTGGCGCTGGACAAACTTCCATTGCCCTTCGATGGGGCCCTGGCTGGCCCAGTCGCGCATGGGATGATTCCTGAGGAGCCTTTTCGCCTCCTGGACGTGGGAGATGAATTCTTCGGGCCGGGCAACCCTAAGCCCCTGGCTCCCTTTGACGACGATAGCCTTCAGGTTCTTGGAGCCCATGACGGCGCCCATCCCGGTTTTCGCGGCTGCGTATCCGCTGTCTGATATGATGGCCGAGAAATGGACCCGGTTCTCTCCAGCCGGCCCGATGCAAAGGGCTCTGATTCCCTTCCCGTAGGTGCGGGTGAGGGTCTTCTGGGTTTCAAAGGCATCGCGTCCCCAGAGATCTTTCGCAGAATCCAGTTTCACTTTGCTGTCAAAGATCAGCAGGACGGTCGGGCTTTCAGCTTTTCCCTGTACGATAAGACCGTCATACCCTGCAAATTTGAGCTCCGACCCAAAATAGCCGCCGATTCCAGACCGGGTCGGCGTAAACGGATCAACCCCAGGGGCCTTGGTGAGAACCTCAAAGCGGCCGGAGGTGGGGGCCAGGGTTCCGGTGAGCGGGCCGGTCATGAAGACCAGCCGGTTTTCAGGGTCAAAAGGATGAAGCCCCGGCGTGAGTTCATCCCACAAAATCTTCATGCCTATCCCGTCGCCGCCCAAGAACCGCTCTGAATAACGGGTTGTGGGCTCAAGGGATATCTCTCCGGTCGACAAATCCACCCGGAGGATATGGCCTGTCCAGCAAATCTTTTTCTCATCCATCACAGGTCCTCTGGTGCGATCAGGCAAACTTCAAAGCCCCCACAGGGCACCACCTCACGCACTCGGGTTTTCCGCCGCACAGGTCGCAGGATTCCAGTACCTGGCCTTCCACATCGCCGGTGAAGGGCTCCATATAAATCTTCAGCCTGGCCCTTGAGGGATTGAACTCCCCTTCATGGGAAAAAGAACACACGTTACAACAGGTCATGCAGCCTACGCAGCGGTCTGAACTGATCTGTATGCTTTTCATTAAGATCCACCCTCTTTAGCTTCCGTCCCACCACTCCTCGGAAAGGGGCCAACAGGACCTCTTCGGCTAACCGGTTTCTCTTCGCCGGGATTGCAGCCTGCAGCCTCACACGGATGCACCGAAACTCAGCGGGTTTTAGCCATCATCTCAATGACCTTTTCAGAAGTGGAGACATCGCCGAAATGGGTTTCGATGTCGTACAGGGAAGACGCCTGCTCCCTTTCTCCCGTGGCCATGACACAGTCCCTTGGAACGATGACCCTGTACCCTCTGAAAAAGGCATCGTGGATCGTCGAGCGGACGCAGATGTTCGTCACAACCCCCATCACGATCACGGTGTCGATGCAAAGGTCTTTGAGGGTCAGGTCCAGGTCTGTTTCGTAGAACCCGCTGAATCGATGCTTGAGCACCACGAAGTCTTTCTTGGTCGGTTTGAGCTCATCGATTACCTCGGCGCCCCAGGTGCCTTCAATGCAGTGTTGAGAGCGCTTGTTGAATTCGCGGTCCTCCCTCAGGCCGGGCCTGTGACTGTCGTTCACATAGACGACCGGCGTCCCCGCTTTTCTGGCCCGGGCCAACAGCCTGCGCATGGGAGGGATCAAGACCTCGGATCCCTCCAGGACCATTTTCCCGCCCCGTTTCAGGAAGTCGTTTAACATGTCTACCACCAGGACCGCCGTCGATCCCGGATTCAGTCTTGCCAGGGAAGAATGCTTTCTCTTCTCCGAAAAGGAATCGCCTTTCATCTCTCAACCCTTTCCATCCAAGGATGTTCGTCTGCTAGAACGTTGGCGGGCTTACCACCCAGATCACCACGGTCATGCCCTTGCCGGGATTGGACCAGCTGTGAGGCTCGTGGGATGAAAAATAAAAGCTCTCGTTTTTCCGAACCCGATGGGTCTTGCCCTGAATCCGGAGCTCCAGCACCCCCTTGAGGACGATGCCGAATTCCTCGCCGATGTGCGAATAGGATCCCTCGGATCCGCCCCCGGGCTCGATCGTCGTGTAGAACGGCTGCATCCGTTTATTCCGGATGTCCCGCACGAGCATTTGGATTTTGGCATCCCCCTTCTTGAAATTGATCTGAACCCTTTCCCGCTCACTCAGAACCACCTCATCCCCGTTCGGTGCTTCTTCCAGGAAGAAATCGACCACTTTGAGCTGAAGGGCGGCAGCGACTTTCTTTAGGATCGTGATGGAAGGGTTCGCACGGCCCCTTTCCAGCTGGGAAAGATAGGCGTCGGTGCAGCCCGCCTTCGTCGCCAGTTCCCTGAGGGTCATGCGGTTGGCCAGGCGAAAGGCCCGTAGTTTTTCTGCGATCTCTTTCATGCCTTCTTCCGCCCGGCACACTGGTCTTCCGGCGCGACCGGCCCGATGTACTTGGTCATGACCAGCTCCCCGGCCTTCACTTCGGCAATCAGCATGTTGAGGACCATGTGGTGATCCGAAGCGCGAAGCGTGACCGGCCCGTTGCCGATGACGAGTGTCTGGTCGCCCATAGCGTTGATCACCTTTTCTTTGTCGTCGGTCTTGACTTTCTCCATCGCATTCTTGAGAAACATGATGAGGCCGTAGTGAGACTCCGCGAAATAGCTCACCACCGTGTTCGGCCCAAACATCTTTTTCTGGCGGCTCACAAAATCCTTCGCTTCAGGCCGATCCAGGTTGGCCAGGAAAGGAGCGCAGGTGACGATTCCCTCGACCTCCCCCTGGGTCAAGCCGACCATATAGTTCTCATTAAACGCCATGATGGTGAGGGTGATGTATTTCTGAAGACCGAGTGCGGCGAACTGCTTGATGAAGATTTGTCCGTCCGAACCGAGAAGCATCATCACCACGTGGTTCGCTTTCGAGCGGACGATCTTCTGCAGGTTGCTTTTAAAATCCTTGGTGTCGAAGGGAAGAAACTCCTCGCCCACGATGCTGCCGCCCGATTGCAACACCGTCTTCTTGATAGCCTCGCCGATCTTGACGGGCCAGACATAATCTGCGCCAATCACATAGAAGGTCTTACCCCTTTTCTCCATCAGATAAGGGATCAGAGGCTTCACGTAGTGATCGGGGATCGGAGAGTAGCAAAAGAGGTAGCGGTAACAGGACCCGCCTTCATAGTCCGTGGCGTAGAGCAGGGGAGTCCTGTGCTTCGTGCAGATTTCTATCATCGCGTTCCGATGGGCACTGCTCGTGGGACCCATGACCGCGATCACCTTGTCCTTGAGAATGACCTTCTCCGTCTTTGCCACCGCTGTTTTCAGATCGGTTTTTTCATCTTCTATGACGAGTTCCAAAGGCCGACCGCCCAGGACGCCGCCTGCGGCGTTGATCTCAGCTGCGGCCATTTTCGCCCCTTGGAGCCCCTGGCTTCCGAAAAGCTCTTCCGGGCCCGACAGGGGAAGCACGATGCCTATTTTAACGGGTGATTTGCTCATTGCCTCTCCTCCCATGAAAACGTTTTCTTGGCGTCAAAACACAACCTAATCCGACGTACCTGTTTGCGGAATCCCGCACAGCTCCCGGAGTCGATCATGAAACGATCGATGGGGTAATGCTTAACGTCCTTTCTTCATCTGAACTCCAAGGTCTCGTGGGTCTTCTTGGTCCGGCCAGCCGGTCATGTGCCCCAGATGGTGTGAAAGCCTTCCCCGCTGGCTTTTTTCTGCACTTAAAGAAATCGAGAAGGACTGAGGGAGGCCAGTCTTTTTTTGGCCTTTTCTGCCCCTTCTCCTCCGATAATGAGATCACAAATCAGCCGGCTCGCTCCCGGGCTCAACGAATTACCCACCGTACCCAGCCCTGCCCCTATGTAAACATTCTCCCATCCCGGAAGGCTTCCGAATATCGGAAGGCTGTCAGGGGCATAACCCAATATGCCGCACCTGGCCTGAATCAACATGGCATCCTCCAGGGAAGGGATGCCGCGCAGCATTCCTGCGATACACCAATCCCTGGCTTCCTCCGTCGGCCTGTCGTCCCAGGTTTCCGGCCGGCTGTCATCCCACGCCTCGGGTCGCCCCTCGTGATACCCAGCCAGTATCGGTCCGGGTACCGTTCGGTGAATAAAAGGCCCGTTTCCGGATCCTTCGCCCCAGGCCAGGGCGTACAGCGGAAGTTGCTGGGAGGACTGCAACTTCAAAGCCTGCGCTTTGATCGCCTTCAAGGGGATCTTGACGCCGAGCCACGATGCGGCCCTGCCGCTCCACGGCCCCATGGCTATAACGACCTTCTCGGCTTCGACCTCCCGTCCGGTGGACAGGGTTACCGATGTCACCCTTTTCCCCCGCGTGCGAAAACCTGTTGCCTCGGCAATCTTGATGCTCGCCCCCAAGGCCTCTGCTCCTTGAGCCAGGGAGAGCACGTACCGGTAAGGTTCCACTTGCCACATCCCGGCCAAACCCGCCCCTCGGATCTCGGTAGAAATGGGTGGATACAGGGCTCTCAACTCATCCGCCTCGAGCCACCTGGCCTCATACCCTTTGCTCTCTCCCACTTTTTTGTTGGCCATGGATACCAGATTCTTGATGGACTTTTCATCCTCTTGACTGAATGCGGGCATGAGACACGGCGTATCAGCAAACTCGATATCGATCCCTGTCAGGTCATGCAGCTCTTTGACAAGTTGCGGTTGCCCGAAGTAAGTCTCATCGAAGATTTTGGCACAGGGCTGCAAAGCAAAGGGCGGTGAAAAGGGCGTGGCGAAGAATACGGCCAGGAGAGCGGGGCTGCTGACACCGCCTTCATTCCTTCCGGAGGCCTTGGCAGCGATGGAATCCATCTCAATCACCTGACAGGAGACCCCTCGCTTCGCCAAGTTATAAGCAATGGAAAACCCCATGACACCACCACCCAATATGGTTACTTCATGTTTCTTCGTTTCCACTTTCTTGATCTCCTTTCTGGTAGAGGTTGAAAAAAAGCGCCCTGACGAATCCCGGTGCTCTGGGCGTTAACCCTTTTGTTCGATCTAGCCTTTATTCACCTCGGTCCTTTCAAGATTGATTCAATCCACCCCTCTTGCCTCGCCGCGGTCAGCTCAGGCAACCATTCAAGAGCGAGCGAGTCAAGATCGCTCTGAAAGGCAAGACAACGAGGATGCCCAAGTTTAACGAGACAAAAGCTCCTTGACCTTGCCTGTGAAGGCGGGGAGCACCGCCTTCCAGTCTCCCACCACCCCGAAATGGGCTTCCCTGAAGATATTGGCGTCAGGATCTTTGTTGATGGCAACAATGGTCCTGGAACCGGAGCAGCCGCCGATATGCTGGGTAGCGCCGGAGACACCTACGGCAATGTAGAGTTTTGGAGCAACAATCTTGCCCGTGATCCCTATTTGCGCTTCAGCGGGAACCCATTGATTGTCGCAAGGAGGTCTGGTGGCGCCCACGGCTCCCTTCAGGATTTTCGCCAGTTCTTCAAGTTTCTTAAACCCTTCGGCGCTGCCGATACCCCTGCCCCCGGTGATCACAACATCAACGTCTTCCAGCCTTGTTCCCTCAGCGTCCACTCTCTCCACCACCTTCGTTCTTATGGCGGATGGGTCTAAGCCTGCCTCCATGGTCATCCGTTCCCCTTTCCTTGAGGGGTCAGGCTTGAGGGGCGACATCGCCCTTGCCCTGACCGTCGCTACCTGGGGAAAGGAATTGCCGGTGAATGTGGCCAGGGCGTTTCCGCCGTATACCGGTTTGGTTTGCAGCAATAGCTTTGATTCGGGGTCAATAACCAAATCCACGCAATCCGTGGTGACGGATGTGCCCAGCCTGAAGGCTAACCTGGGTGCCAGGTCGCGTCCGGTAGAGTTCTGCCCCAGGAGAAGAATCCGGGGCATCAGCTGTTTAACGACCTTTTCCATGACCGACACATAGGGATCTGTCTGATAATCCTTGAGCAGCGGGTCATCGATGACGCACACTTTATCGGCACCAAAGGCAATCGCTTCCTGAGCAAAGCCGCTGATGCCGCTGCCTACCAATACCGCCCTCACATCCTGGCCCAGTTGATCAGCCAGTTTTCTACCGCAACCCAACAACTCGGTGGTACTCAACGAGAGTTTAGCCTTGGCGACCTCGCCATAGATGAGAACACCTTTTGCTTCTGCCACAGATGGTCCTCCTTGATCAGTCCCCCTATTGTTCGATTCACCGGATGCGGCCCTCCGAGTCCATGGCCCGGAAGGCAGGACATTCCTCGCCAGCCACCCCTATTCTGAGATGAACGATCCCGACCTTGATATCCCCGCCCGTTTCCACGGGCCAGACAGGGTCGGCTCCACGACGGGAGGAGGCTTCCTGTGGTTCACTAACACCTGGGGGCTGCGGGGTTGGGAGAATGGCCTTCCTCGTCACCCGGTACGGGGAGCACCGCGCTGACCACGATAAGCGCTTTTTTCATCCGCTCCGCTT
This sequence comes from Deltaproteobacteria bacterium, assembly GCA_020060805.1. Lineage (GTDB taxonomy): Bacteria > Desulfobacterota > DSM-4660 > Desulfatiglandales > HGW-15 > JAHECH01. Next base: position 13,975 of record JAGUZM010000084.1, read on the forward strand.
TGGGGTGGGCTCATTTGCTTGGCCAGGCCCAGGTACGGCGGGGGATCGATGCTTTTCCCGTGGGAGCACGCTAACTATAGTTGGTACAGGTTAACAAATATTTAATTTGGACGGGACTGTCAAGGGAAATTGACGGGCCCCTCTCCCCCTTCAGGCCGGGCTACGAACTCGCAGAAGCGGCCATTCACCGAGGGGCGGAGGCCATGCTCTGGATGAAAGAGAGGATCGTCTCTGTCAGCTCATCCGTCTTTTCGAACTGAACCGCGTGGGCTGAGTCGATCGTCACGAGACGGTTTTGAGGGGAGCGATGGATCAGAGGCCCGAGGAACTCGGTCGCCTTGCGGTTGTCCACGATGCGATCGCCGGTGGCCAGGATCATGAGGATCGGAAGGTTGACGCCGAGGATGGCGGACCAGGACATCTCCTGCATCTCGTCCATGATCAGGGCGGACTTCATCGTGATTTTCGTCGTCTTGAGAGGATCCTCGTGGATGAAGGCGAGCCATTCCCGGTTGAAAGTGAAATCCGTCGCCTGCATGGGGATGGGCACGAACGCCTTGTGGCGCTCCGGTTCAGCTTTGAAGCTGGACCTGAGGCTGAACATGGTTTTTTCGGCGATGTCGATGACCGACCGGAAACGGTCGTTCCAGAAGAACCCGGGCGTCATCAGCACCAGGCTCGATAGGATCTTTCGGGGTTGAAGCCTGGCCGCGGCCACTGACGCGAACTGGGCCCCCTGGCACCAGCCTGCCAGGTGGATGCGCTTGAAGGAGCGCTTGAGGTGGAGCAGGTGCTCCACCACGTCCTGGATGACGAGGCCGATGGTGCCGAGCTCTCCTTTTCCCGCGTTGAGGCCGCAGCCCCTGCGATCCGGGGCGAGCACCGACAGGTCGGATTTTCCGCGAAGGGCCTGGGCCAGGGGATACTGCCAGCCCGAGTGGCTCATCCCGCCGTGGAGAACGACCAGCACATCGTCGCCGCTCTCCGGACCCCATAACCTGTAGTGGATATCGTAGCCGTCCGGCGCGCGGTACGTCTGAATGCGTTCCGCGGCCTGGTTCCCCGTGGGAGGCATGCAGCAACTCAGTCCCCACCCTTTATCCCACGTTTCCCTGGGCACGATCCGGAGGCCTTGCACGGTTTTCTCCGCGAATGTTTGAGTCAGGTCGATCACCCCGGAGCGGCCGAATTTCAAATCAGGCTCAGCAGGGTCCCATTCGAGGAGGTAGGAGCCGAAGGCGCCCTCGTGGGCCAGCAGGGAATCACCCGCGGCCCGGGCGAACAAAAACCCGGCCCGGGTCAGGAGGGAAGTCTCTCCGACATGGGCACCGACGATGATCGGCCATCTGCGGGCCCGGATCGCCTCGATCAATTCGAGGCCGCGGAAGATGCCTCCCACCTTGGACACTTTCAGGTTGGCGATGAACTGCCCCGGGGCGTTGTCAAAGAGCTTGAGATCGTTCAGGCTGCAAAGGCTTTCGTCGAGGATGACCGGGCACTCGGTTGCCAGGCTCACCTGGCTGAGGCCAGCGACTTCCCGCGCTCCCACGGGTTCCTCGATGGCGAAGAAGGGCATATCCAACCGGCGGAGGTGCTCGATCGCCTCCTCCGGCCGACCGGGCCAGAGGTTGTTGGCATCCAAGCGGACCCGGGGATTGGCCACGCCGTGCTCCGCGCACAGCTGCGTGAGGCGCATGAGCCTGTCCCTGTCTTTTTGAAGGTCCCCGCTCAGTTTGAACTTGAAGTCCGAAAGCCCCCGGGTGAGGTAATTATCCACGGCAAAGGCGAACCGCCACTCCTTGCTGTCCGAGAGGACGGCCGAGTAGGCGTACCGGGCCACAGGGCTCCCCTGGCCCAGGAGCGTTTCAACGCTCAACCCTTTCTCCCTGGCGAAGAGGTCCAAGAGGGCGCTCTCGACGGCACACCATGCAGAGGGCGCCTGGTCGACGAGAGCTGCATGTTCCGTATGCCATGCCCGAAGGTGGTCCAGGCTGCGGCACCGGGTCTCGATTTCAGGCAGGTGTTGAGAAAGCCATTGAGAGCATGACTCCAGGGTCTCGCCCGTCACGTAGTCGCGGGGGCAGCCCTCGCCGAAGCCTGCGACATCGCCACGATTCGCCCGTACCCAAAGGCTCTCCCCTTCTTTCCGGGAAGCTGTTGCGTGGCGGACCGTTGCTTTGAGGGGAAGACGAAGGTTCATGAAGCGAATGCTGGTTTTGTCGTTCATGGGACCTCAACTCTTGACCGTGGGGTGAACCGTGCTGAATAGGGCACAGCAGGATAACGGCAGAATGATCGGAACCGGTCTTTTTTCCAGACCGGAGAATAGGGATTTAAGCGGAATGTGTCAATGGAAAACGGACGGAAGAGCCCTGCCGTGTCAGCGCGGGGAAGGGACGCCGCATCCTGAATGATTACGGGCGATTACCAAGGGGAGGGGAGGGAAGGGAAGCTCGTTCCGTAAGGCTTTTTTGGACCCCGGACCGGTGAAACCTATCCGGGTCCTCCGCCAGGGACGGAGGGCTTGGTGAGAACTAAATTGCGAGAATTTATTGACTTCCTGCGATAACTATATGTAAAATGTATTGTTTTCGATTCCATAGTCCCGAAAAACGAGCAAGGGATCTTGCCTCGCAGGGATACAAAAATGGTCATCAAGCCAGGTATCCAAAACCCCATCGACGAGCCTCTGTACAACAGCCGACTTATCAGGAACTATTTGGAATACCTTCGAAAGTTTCACCCTAACGTGAATATCGAAGAAATTCTCCGGTATGCCTGGATCAGGACGTACGAGGTGGAGGATCAGGGGCACTGGTTCAGCCAGTGGCAGAACGACCGGTTCCATGAAATCCTGATCCTGAAGACCGGAGATTCGGGTATCTCCAGAAAGGTCGGCCGTTATGCGGCTTCATCGGAAGCCTCCGGTATCCTCAAGAACTATGCCCTCGGGTTCATGACACCCGGGGCGGCGTACTGGCTCCTGGAAAAAATCGCCCCCCATCTCTCGCGGGCAGCTGTTTTCAAGACCCGCAAACTGGGCAAAAACAAGTTCGAAATAACCTCCACCCCCAAAGAGGGAGTGCACCCCAAGCCGTATCAATGCGACAGCCTCATGGGGCAGTTGGAGGCTCTTTCAAAACTCTTCACGGGCAAGTATCCCAAAGTCGAGCACCGCGAGTGCGTCCACGCGGGCGGCAAAGCGTGCTGCTACACCGTCACCATGGAAGAAACGGCATCCTCGGCGTGGCGACGGGTTCGACGTTACCTGGTGCTGGCAGGAATACCCGTATTCATAGCCCTCCACTTCGCCATCCCGTCGCTTTCATGGATCGTCCTGATCATCGCCTACACCATCCTTTTCTTGAGCACCTCATGGTACTTTGACCATTTGGAGGCAAGGCAACTGACTCTGACCGTGGAAAGCCAGCGGGACACGGTGGGTCTTCTTCTCGATCAGATTAACCGCCGCTACAACGAGGTGCAGCTTGTCAAGGAAATCGGGCAGACCATATCCACCCAACTTGAGACGACAAAACTGCTGAGCTCGGTGATCCGGACCATCGGGGAGAGGCTGGATTTCGACCGGGGCGGCATCTGGCTGGTGAACAAGGAAAGGGACCGGCTCCATTATCAGGTCGGGTTCGGCTATGAGAAGGACGTGGAAGAGCGGCTGTATAATCTCAAATTCCGGATCGACAATCCCAATTCCAGGGGACCGGCTGTTGTCGCTTTCAGGCAGCAGAGGCCCATTCTCGTCAACGATGTCGAGGCGATTGAGGGCGATCTGTCCGCGCGAACCCTCGAGTTCATCCGGGGAATGGGGGTGCAGTCTTTCATCTGCGTTCCCATCGTCTACGAAAGACAGTCCTTCGGAGTGCTTTTCGTGGACAACCTGATGTCAAAGAGGCCCCTCGACCAGAGCGACATCTCTCTCCTGACAGGGATAGCGACTCAGATCGCCATCAGCATCCATAACGCTCAATCATACCAGAAGATCCAGGAGAGCAGGGAGCAGGAGCGAAACCTCAGGAGGCTCTTTGAGAAGTACGTACCCTCGCCCGTGATCAAGCGATACGCGATTTCAGACGACGTGGACCTCTTCAAGGGGGAAGAGCACGACATTACGGCTTTTTTTCTCGACATCCGGGGTTTTACATCAAGCTCGGAAAGCATGGAGCCGAGGGATGTCGTCTCTTTTCTCAACAGCTATTTTGAGAAGTGCTCGATGGTGATCAGCGAAGGAAACGGCCACATCAACAAGTACACGGGAGACGGCTTTTTCGCGGTTTTCGGCGCCCCCGAGCCGGTTGCCAATCATGTCCTCGTGGCCTTCGACGCCGCCCGCAGGATTCTGGAAATGTCGAAAAACTTCGCCCTCCAGGGAAGGCCCATGAAGATCGGCATCGGCATCCACACCGGCAAAGCCGTCGTGGGAAACATCGGTTCCGGGACCAAGATCGAGTACACCGCTGTGGGCGACACGGTGAACACCGCAGCGAGGCTCCAGGAATTCACCAAGTATTTTCAGAATTTTCCGATTATCATGAGCAGGGCTGTGTGGGGGGCCCTGGGGGAACACCGGGATCGCAACGCGATCGTCAACCTGGGCTCTCACAAGGTCCGGGGCAAGAAAGAAGAGTTGGAAGCTTTCGGTTTCACTCCCTACCTGGATCGGTTTTCTTCAGACCTCCAAAGCAAGATGGGCTACGTACCGCTACAGAGAATCAAAAGCCTCTAAGCTATTGGGAGGCACGGGGTTCCTGCGGTATCCAGCCGAGCAAACCTTCTAAGCCATTCTGATCGGCCTCTTCAGCCCCTGCAGCCGGAGTACCTTGAATTCCTTATCCATTGATATATGTTTTTTATTGTTTTAGTATAATTCGGTTAATCCATGAATGAGGTGCACCCGGGATGGCGAGGGAAATGAGTTTTGAGCAGGGGCCGATCAGGCCGCCGAATGAAGCGAGGAGCCTTCTTCTCAGGTTCACGCGGAACTGCCCGTGGAATCAGTGCCTCTTCTGCCCTGTTTACAAAAAGAGCAAGTTCTCCCTGAGAAGCGTGGAGGAGATCAAGGAAGATATACAGACCGCGAAAGATATCGCGGATGATATCAAGGCACTTTCGTGGAAAATGGGGTTCAGCGGCAAGTTCTCCGACGGTGTCATCAGCCACATTTTTAACAGTCCCGACTACAGTGATGGTTACCGCAGCATCGCCGCGTGGCTTTACTACGGCACGGATGCCTGTTTCCTCCAGGATGCGGACAACCTGGTGATGAAAACCGATGACCTGGTGGAGGTTCTGACTTTCTTGCGGCAGAAGTTTCCCGAGATCAAGAGGGTGACCACCTATTCCCGATCCAGGACGATCGTTCGCAAATCCGTGGAAGACCTGAAAAGGATAAGAGAAGCCGGGCTTGATCGCATTCACGTGGGGCTCGAATCAGGGCATGACCAGGTGCTGAAGATGATGAAAAAGGGCGTTACAGCGGCACAACACGTGGAGGCAGGCCGCAAGGTGGTCTCCGCGGGGATGGAGTTGTCAGAGTATGTCATGCCCGGGCTGGGGGGACAAGACCTGTGGAGAGAGCATGCTGTGGCCACGGCGGACGTCCTGAACCAGATCAACCCCCATTTCATCCGCATCAGAAGCCTGAGGGTGCCTGACCGGGTCCCCCTTTCGGAAAAGCTCAAGAGCGGTGAATTCAAGATGCAGACGGATGACATGCTGGCAGAAGAGCTCAAGGTTTTTGTGGAGAACCTCTCGGGCATCACGAGCGTGGTGGCCAGCGACCATATCATGAACCTTCTGGAGGATCTGGGCGGGAAACTTCCCGGGGACAAAGAAAAGATGCTCGACGTCATCAGAAAATACCAGGAACTCCCTGCCACGGAGAGACTGATTTACAGGATAGGCAGGCGAGGGGGTGCTTACCGGTCCACCAGGGATCTCCAACGGGACCCGACGACCTATCAGAAACTGAAGAATCTGGTGGAAGAGCTCAAAGCGAGGGGGGGAATGGAGGAGGTGGAAAGGTTCATCACGGAGATGGTGGACCAGTATGTGTGAACAGCGAAGGCAAAAGGTGAGAAGCGCGCGGTGAGGCGCGAAGAGGATCGCTTGAAATCCGAATGTCAAATATCGAAATTCGAAACAAAGACGAAACCCGAAGTACAGAATGACCGAAAGCCAAGAATCCTGTCATCAGAATAAATGATCATTATTTTGGACATTGAGATTTCCGTCATTTGAATTCTTGCCAGCCTCAGGCTGGTGAATTCACGTTTTCGTGCTTCGGATTTCGGATTTGCCCATGGGAATTCAGTCTAATCCCCTTCGAGGGGGTCACCTGAGGTCACCGGGGCCGTAGCCGGACTCTCGCCTTGGCAGTGGAGCGTGCATGCCCTATTATCCGATCCTCGTTGATCTTGCGGGCCAGAAGGTCGTCGTTGTGGGCGGCGGCCATGTGGCTGAGCGGAAGATCGAATCCCTTCTCCAGCATGGGGCGGAGGTTTGCGTGGTTGCGAGGGAGTTGACCCCTGGGCTGAAGGAGAAGGAGGAGGCCGGAAAAATCGCTTTCCTGGGCAGGGAATTCGAGAGGGAACACCTCGACGGCGCGATGCTGGTCATCGCGGCGACCGACGATACCCTCCTCAACCGCCGGGTGAGCGCCTCTGCCAGGGAGAGAGGCATTCTGGTCAACGCCGTGGATCAGCCGTCAGATTGCACGTTCATCGTGCCGTCCGTCCTGAAGAGAGGGGAACTCCTGATCGCCGTGTCCACTTCGGGACAGAGCCCGGCTCTGGCAAGAAAGGTTCGAGAAGACCTGGAGATTCTGTTCGGGGAGGAATACGAGACGCTTCTCGTGCTGATGGGAAACCTCAGGAAGGAGATATTGTCGGGCGGCCTATCGCAGGAGGAGAGGAAAAGGGTTTTCGAGACCCTGGCAAGGTCGGACATTTTACGGCTGATCCGCGAAAAGAACTGGGAGGCCGTGGGATCCCTCCTCTCGGGCGCCCTGGGTCGGCCTGTTTCAAGAGAGCAAACGCTGGGATATTTGGGGAGAGACTGAGCTATGGGCTTCATGCTGTTCCAGGCCGCCCTTGTCCTGATCCTGCTTGCCACGGCCGGATTCATCGTCTACATCATCAAGCAGAGAAAATCGGCTTACACATGGTCCTACAGGCCGCTCCTGACGGGCTTCCTGTTCCACACCCTGTTTCTCGGCCATCAGTACTATGTCCTGGGCGCCGCTCCGGTCCTCACCCTCAAGGCGGCCCTCTCCTTTTTCGCATGGACGATCATCGGGGCATACCTCATATTCCATCTCAAATTCAGGCTGATGGTGCTCGCATCGTTCATCGCCCCCCTGGCCGCGTGCCTGATGATCATTTCCTTCACCATGCCGGGGGTGGAGGTGCACGTCAAACCAGCGCTCAAGAGCCTCTGGCTCACGGTCCATGTGGCCGCCTCTTTTGTGGGCAACGGCATGTTCGCAGTCACCTTCATCGCCGCCATCATGTACCTGATCCAGGAGCACCACATCAAGAACAAGAAGCTGGGCTCCCTTTACACCCGGTTGCCTTCCCTGGAGACCCTGGATTCCATCGGCCACCATTCCCTGATTTACGGGTTCCCCTTTCTCACGATCGGAATGATCACGGGGGCCATCTATGCCCAGTACGCCCTCGGAAACTACTGGCGCTGGGATCCGAAAGAAGTGTGGTCTCTCATCACCTGGTTGCTCTACGCCGCTCTTCTGCACGAGCGGCTCGCCGCAGGCTGGCGAGGCCGGAGAGCGGCGTTCATGGCGATATTCGCTTTTCTCGTGCTCACCTTCACCTTCATCGGCGCGAGCCTCTGGCTGAGCGACTATCACAGCTTCAGGAGCCTGGAAGGCCGGACAGGGCTATGATCAAGATTGCCGTCATCGGAATGAACCACGAGACAGCGCCGGTCAACGTAAGGGAGTGCCTGGCAAAGGACCCGGGCAACACGGATATTGCCCTGTCGCACATGAGAGAGCTGGCGAACATCAGGGAGAGCGTCTTCATTTCCACGTGCAACCGGGTCGAAGCCCTGGTGACCACGGAAGAGCTCCAGGAAGCGAGGGAGTCGATCATCTCCATCCTCTCCAGGATAGGGAACCTGCCGGAAGATCTCCTCCTGTCGAGCCTCTACGTGCTCGAGGACATGGACGCGGTGAGGCACGTTTTCAGGGTCGCCTCGAGCCTCGATTCCATGGTGATCGGGGAGCCGCAGATTCTCGGTCAGATGAAAGAAGCCTATTCGAGCGCGACCAGGGAAAAGACCACCGGGGTGATCCTCAACAGGCTGATGCACAAAGCCTTCAGGGTGGTGAAGAGGGTCCGGACAGAGACGGGGATCTCCGACGCGGCGGTTTCGGTGAGCTACGCGGCCGTGGAGCTGGCCAAAAAGATCTTCTACGACCTTACGGGAAAAAAAGTCCTCCTCATCGGCGCGGGTGAGATGGCGGAGCTCGCAGCCAAGCACCTCCTGAGCCACGGGGTCAGCTCCATCGTCGTGACGAACAGGACCTTTGAGAGGGCGGTGGAGATGGCCGGCGCCTTCGGCGGCAGCCCCGCCTCTTTTGAGGAGATCGGGGCTCAGCTCGTGGAGGCGGATATCGTTGTTTCATCCACGGCCTCGACAGGGTACGTGATCACCCAGGAACTGGTGAAGAACGCTCTCAGGAAGCGGCGGAACAGGCCGGTGTTCTTCATCGATATAGCGGTCCCGAGGGACGTGGAGCCGACGGTGAACGACCTTCCGAACGTGTACGTCTATGACATCGACGACCTCAAGGGCGTGGTTCAGCTAAACATGGCGCAGCGCCAGGAAGAAGCTGTGAAGGCTGAGAGGATTGTTCAGGAGGAAGCCCTCAAGTTCGAAAAATGGATGAAAACCCTGGACGTGGTCCCGATCATTATTTCCTTGAAAGAGAAGGCCGAGAGCATTCGCCGGGCGGAAGTGAAGAAATCCCTCCCGAGCCTGGGCGCTTTCAGCCCCACCCAGATGAGAGCGCTGGAGACCCTGACCCAATCCATCACGGAAAAGATCATCAACGATCCCATCCTGGTTTTGAAGCGGAAATCGGACCGGCCCAGCCGGGACATCTACCTGGACATGGCCAAAAGGCTTTTCAACCTCGACCAGGACATGGGAGAAGGAGACGAAAATGGACATCAACCGGATGATCATGAAACTGAGACAACACCGTGAAGCGGCCAAAATAGGGATGATCGCCACCCACCTGGGCGTGGTGCGCGCCAACTCCAGAAAGGGCGGTGAGGTGAGGGGTATCGAAGTGGCTTTTGACCACGGCGCGATCAGGTCCATCGTTGAAGACAGCAGAAAGCTGAAAGGGATCGTCGAGGTCCTGGTCGAAACGAAGGAAGGCCGGCTGGGTGTGGGAGAGGAGATCATGGCCGTCGCGGTGGCGGGAGACATCCGGGAGAATGTTTTTCCGGCTCTCATCCAGACCGTTGACCGGCTCAAGGCTGAAGCGAGCAAGAAGAAAGAAATTTCCAAGGAGTAATGGAGCGAGGGAGCATTGGAGTATTGGGGCTTTCTGTTTTTTCCTTTACCAGTACCCCATCACTCCAATACTCCATCACTCCAATACTCCATCACTCCGAGACTCCATCACTCCGAGACTCCAGACATGGAACTTTGGAACAGATGAGGAACGAGCCTTATGGGAATGATTGATGTTACGGAAAAACCGGTGGTGAGACGACTGGCGGAGGCGGCGGGGAAAATCTATCTCTCCCGCGATACGGTTGAGCTCATCAAGGCCGGGAAAGTCAAGAAGGGAAATCCCCTGCCCGTGGCTGAGGTGGCGGGCATGAACGCAGCAAAGCAAACCCATCTCCTGATTCCCCACTGCCATCAACTCTCACTTGACACGGTGGGGATCACCTTCGAGATTTCGGACGATTTCATCGAAGCCCGTTGCGTGGTGAAAGCCCAGGCCCGCACGGGAGTCGAGATGGAAGCCTTGGTCGGGGTGAGCATGGCCCTCAACACCATCTGGGATATGGTCAAGTATGTGGAAAAGAACGAAGAAGGCCAGTACCCCTTCACCCGCATCGCGGAGATACGGGTGCTGCAAAAACACAAAGGGGCGTGACCCCCAAACGCTCACGCTTCGTTTACCCGTTTGGGACCGGGTTGAGGGGAGAGGGAAACAAGGTTTCATGAGAGGAGCGGGTTCGTGAACGGCAGAGAGCCGGGTTTGACGGGAATTCCTGGGAAAAAAACATCTTCCTCCATGGTCGCGGGGATAATTGTGTTTTTCCTCGTCACGGTGGCACCGCGTTTCTGCTCAGGGGAGATGTTTTTCTATTCCATGCAATACAGAGCAGCTTCCGAGGCCCTGCCTTCGGTTCAGGCCATGCTCTCCAAGGATGGAAGGGCTGTGGCAGACCCAAGGACCAATGCCCTGATGATCGACGACGACGGGGAGTCGATCCAAAGGATCCGGGAATTCCTGGCCGCGTTCGATCAGCTGGGAAAGCAGGTCAGGGTCCGGGTGAAGTTCCTGGAAGGGGGTTCGTCGGATTCGAGTTCTGTTGCGGCAGACGCAAGGGCGTCAGGCTCAGGCTGGACCGCTACCACGGACCCGAGAAAGACCTCCGACGGCGTGGACGTCCGGCTCCAGGGCAGGAGCAGGGAGAACCGGGGATCGTCGGAGTATTTTCTCAGCGTGGTCTCCGGGAGCGCCGCCTACATCATGGTCGGAAAGGATGTGATCTACACCCAACGGTGGGCTGATTTGACCGGCCGCCATGCCCGCTCCGTGAGCACGGTCGGGATCCAGAGGATCGAGACAGGGTTCGAAGTCCTGCCCGTGGTACTCAAAGACCACGCGGAGATTGAAATCACCCCCCGGATTTCCCACGGCGCTTCAGGCTCCGGCAGGAGCTTCATTCGCTTTGCGGAAATGACGACCCGACTCTACGCGCCGTTTCGCCAGTGGGTGACGATCGGTGGGGCGGACCAGGGCAGCAACGAGGTGATCAGGGAGATCCTTGCGGCCGGGAGCAGGCAGCAGGGTACCTCGCTCGTGATCCGGCTGATGGTGGAGGCGGACTGAAGCAAGGGCCTAAAGTGGATAAACAGGAGTCAGCCGCCTCCGCCAGAGGGCTACGGCGGGCCAGGGGAGCCAGGAGCCAGCCGTCTTCGCCTCTTCGACAAGCTCAGGGCTACGCCGTGCCAAGGGAGGAAGAAGGGCGAAGGGAACAAAAGTTCGAAGTTCGAAGTGCGCTAAAGTGCGAAGTTTGAAAAGCCCAAAGAACCTAAAGTTGAAAAGAGAAGAAGAAAAAGAGGGGAACACGATGGCGCAATGTTGAGGATCAGACAGGAGAAAAAAACCGACAATCAACGATAATCAACGGACTACGGACAATGGACAGTGCGTCATCGACGCTCAATGTGCTAAAATGTTCAATGATCAATGTTCAATGTCCAATGATCAATGAGAAGCACCCATGGCGACAGGAGCGTGCGGAATCAACTGTGATGTGTGCCGGTTGAATGTCCTGGGGGTCTGTTCGAGCTGCGGCCCGGGAAACAGCGTCGAAGCCAGGCAAAAAACGGCTGTGCAAATCCAGGTTCTGGGCGCCCCTTGCCCCATCCTCGAGTGCGCCTCAAGCCGGGGAATCGACTACTGCCTGAGAGATTGTGAAGCATTTCCGTGCGAGCGCTTTCAGGCTTATCCTTTCAGCGAAGGGTTCATAAAAATGCAGGAACGAAGGCGAAAGCAAGCCACTCAGGGTCTGGATCCGACAAAAGAGCGGATCCAGGTGCCGGGCCACTACTGGACGGATCTTGAGAAAAAAGATCTGCCCACTCTGTGCGAGCACACCCTCTGCACAGCCTATTCATCGGAGGATATCCTGGTTCCAGTCCTCGGGGGAGAGATCCTGGTGGACAGGAAAAACCACGCTCTGAGACGAAAGCGAAAGGGTGAGTGGGAGCCCGTGAACCACCCTCTTCTGGAACTCCTGATTCTTGTCTACCTCAACAACGCCGGGCCGCAACTCCTCACCCGTGACCTGGTGAGCGTCCAAGAGCTCAAGACAGGGCATTTCTTTCAGGGCCCCCACGAACTGAACGTGGGGGCCGTGCTGCAACGCTTCGGCAGAGATCCCGAAGGGTTCAGGAAAGCCGCGGAGTCCCTGGGGGGTCAGGACCAGGGCCTCGCGGATGCCGCTTACAGGATTCCCGGGTTTCCAAAGGTGCCTCTGTACTATCTCTTGTGGGAAGGGGACGAGGAGTTCGAGCCACGGATCTCAGTACTCTTCGACCGGTCCATCGAAAGCCATCTTTCCGCGGACGCCATATGGGGCCTTGTGGCGCTCGTTTCAGAGGCGCTCGTGAAGACCCCGGACCTGCCGTTTTGATCAAGCACTCCATGCATGCGATCACGCACCTCGTCGGCCAGCTCAAAAATCGGCCTGGTGAAATCAGGCTCAGGGTTGTAAGCCCTTCGTGTCGAGTCAAAATAGGTGAGAGGAGCCTCAGTTTCCATCATGACGATCGTTCGGCAGCTTCATTTCTTGAACACGCTGAAAAGCTTATCGAGCCCTTTTTTCTCAAGTTTCGAAATGCCTTCCAACTCCCCTGCATCGAGCCACACCCCTTCACACTCGGAGCACTTATCGATCTCGATCCCCTTATAGTCAATCTCTATCAGCTCCATCCCGCACTTGGGACACCTCATCCAGTGAACCCGTTTAAGCTGCTCTTTCTCCTCTTTCGCAAGCTTCCTGTGCTTCTCTTCCTCCAGTTTCTTCTTTCTTTCGTACTCCTTCCTCGCAAAATACTCTTCCTCTTTGTCACTCGGTTTCAACACCATGGAACGCTACCTCCTCCAGTTGATTGGTCGTTTCGATATCATCTTAACAGTTTGCCTACATTCATCCCCCTGCCAGCTTATCCGGGGGAGTCCAAAGTCATAGGGACCGGTCTTCACCCACCACCATGCTCATCCCGCCCCATTCTTCCGGCCGGGAATCTCGCCTTCGCCACCGGCCGCGGGTTTTGAGAAGCGCAGGCTGTCTCTGGCGTTGGTGCCGCCGGTCATCACAAAAGTCATCGCCTCTTCCACGGACCAGTCGGTCATCACCACGTCAGCCAGGGGCAGGATTTCGATGTACCCTGAAGTCGGGTTGGGTGAGGTGGGCACGTACACGGCCACCAGTTCCTCCCCCGTGTCCGCATCCCGCATGACCTTGGTGATCAGGCCCACGGCTTTCATCTCTTGCGTGGGGAAGCGGATCAACACTACCCGTTGGCCCTTCATCGGCGGTTTGCTCACGGACTGCAGGAAGCGCCTGGTGGCGCCGTAGATGGTCTGCACCAGGGGGACCCGTGTGAGAAGGCCTTCAAGGAAAGCGATGAGTTTCTTCCCCACCACGAAAGAGGTCAGGAGACCGATGGCGTATAGCCCCACCAGGGTGAGCAGGGCGGCGAGGCCGTACTGTACCCCTGGATGGATCAGCCAGGACGAGACGGTTTCCGAAAAGGGCCGGAGCAGGCGCGCCAGCCCTCTCAGAACGGGTGCGCCGGTCCTGGCGAGAAGGCCGAAGAGAAAATCGAACACCACCCAGGTGACCCACAAGGGCGCTACCGTGAAAAAGCCGATCAGAAAATAGCGAAACACGTTCGGGCTGCGTCGGGTTGGGGTCGGTGTGGTCATGGAAAATCGCGGGGGGCCAAAGCTTTCCTTTCGATCAGGGGGATTCTAGAGAAGTTGCGCTCCCATGTCAAGGCAAAGGCACACCCCGCCCGCGGCGTTGCCGTCATCCCCTGAGAGAAGTGACAAGTGACGAGTTACGAGTGACAAGTTAATGCTTTGAACTCGTTACTTGTTACTCGTCACTCGTAACTAAGATTGTCGCCTTGTATCCGGGTGTTTTTGAACAGCCTGCGAGCAGTTTCTGAGATAAAACCCTACGTGCGCTCGATGCGGATCTTGACGAGGTTTTCCCGGTCCGGGCACTCCAGAACCATCTCGTCGGCGCTTCCCCACGGATAGGCCCCGCCGAACTGCATGACGTTGAGGCTCGGGAAGATATCGTGATAAAAAAACCCGCAGAGCCCGCCCGTGTCCCAGCAGCTCAGGGACAGGGTGTCGCCCGCCTTGTGGCCTGCGCTGCATGAGCCCTTGACGGAGATGATCTTCGCTGACAGAGACTTGATCCCTTCAGGGTTAACGGCCATGGTCACACTCCTTTCAGGAAAAGTGCCGCGAGGTTTGGGATTGAATCGGTCGGCACACCCCTTAAGAAGGTAAGAAAAAATGTCGTCTCTGTAAATGAAAAACCGCTGAATCGGTTTGATCTCAATTTGCTTTTCGTCTATGATACATCCCTTGTTTCATTCGTGGTCCCGGGGTCTCTCCTCGGAATATTCCCTCTCCGAGCGTGTCCGATATCCGAAGTCCGGCCCCCTTGACCTTCGTTCGTCCCCGACACCTCCCATGGAAGTCTCGAGAGGCGGTGGTTTTACAGACCGGGGGACATGAGCGGTCGTGGCGATCAGCTTTTGAGATGATGGAATATGATTTTCCAACCTGACATGAAGCAGGCCGTGATCAAAAGGACGGCACGGAAGTTCGCCGAGGAGAGGATCGCGCCGGCGGCCGCGGAGATGGACGCGACAGGCCGGTTTCCTGCGGACCTCGCGGCGGAGATGGCCGGCCTACAGTATTTCGGGCTCGAGATCCCGCCTGAATACGGGGGCGCCGGGTTAAACAGCGTGAGCTATGCCGACGTGATCGAGGAGGTCTCCCGGGCATCTGCCGCCATGGGGCTTTGTATCTCGGTTCACAACAGCGTCGCGGCCAGCCCGATTTACGAGTTCGGGGGCGAATTCCAGAGACAGCGCTTCCTGATTCCCGTGGCCAGGGGAGAGAAGATCGGCACCTTTTGCCTCACGGAACCGAACGCGGGATCAGACGCGTCTTCCCTGGAGACAGTCGCCGCAAGGGACGGGGATGGCTATGTCCTGAACGGCAACAAGATATTCGTGACCAACGGGGGTGTATCCGGCACCAACCTCATTTTTGCCTGCACCAATCCCTCCCGGGAGCGGAAGGAGTACGCGGTCTTCATCGTTGAATCGGAAAGGGATGGAGTGGAAAAGGGGCCCGTGGAGGACATGATGGGGATGCGCGGAAACCCCGTCTGCCCCATCACATTGAGCGACTGCCGGATCCCCCAGGAAAACCGCCTGGGAGAAGAGGGGCAAGGCATGAAGATCGCCCTTTCCACCCTGGGGGGCGGCCGGATCGGGATCGGAGCCCAGGCCCTGGGGATTGCACAAGCGTGCCTGGATGTCTCCGTCAAGTACTCAAAGGAACGCCATCAGTTCGGGAAGAGCCTTTCGGAGTTCGCCGCGATTCAGGGTTTCCTCTCCGACATGGCCACAAGGATTGAGGCAGCACGGCTTTTGATCTACAGAGCCTCTCATCTGAGGGCCGCAAAACTCCCCCATACGGCAGAGTCGGCCATGGCAAAGCTTTACGCGAGCGAAGTGGCTGTGTATGCCTCGAGGGTCGGAGTCCAGATTCATGGGGGCTACGGCTACACCAAGGCATACCCGATCGAACGCTACTACCGGGACGCGAAGGTGTGCGAGATCTACGAGGGGACTTCGGAGATCCAACGGATGGTGATCGCAAGGAGCCTGATGGGTAGATGAGGGGTGCAGAAAATCCCCCCCAACCCCCCTTTTTAGTAAAGGGGGGCAGGGGGGATTTGGACGTATGATGGTGATATGGCTTTATAGAACAGGGTGCAGAGTTATTCAATGAACATCGTCGTCTGCATAAAACAAGTTCCCGACGTCCCGACGATTCGCATCGACAGGGAACGGATGACCGTGATTCGGGAAGGGGTTCAGAGCGTCACCAACCCCCTGGATTGCGTGGCCCTGGAGGCCGGCCTCAGCCTGCGGCGAAGGGAAGGAGGAAAGGTCACGGTCATGACCATGGGGCCGCCGCAGAGCGAAGAGGCTCTCCGGGAGGCCCTCGCCTTCGGCGCCGACGAGGCGGTCTTGCTGACGGACCGCGCTTTCGCCGGGGCGGACACCCTCGCCACATCCAAGGTTCTTGCAAGAGCCATATCCAAACTGGATCCGTTTCCCGACCTGGTGCTGTGCGGCAAGCAAACCACGGACAGCGATACGGGTCACGTGGGA
>JAGUZM010000298.1 GCA_020060805.1 Deltaproteobacteria bacterium
ACGTGAGCAGGGCCGGGTTTGAAATCAGTCCCATGGTCGGGGACACGATTTTTCAGCGCCTTCTTGAGAAGCCTGAAGGAATGGTGATCGCCAAAGTCGACCCGGATCAGAACCTTGCGAAGCTGAGAACCACCGGGAAAAAAATCAACCTCTATATTGATGAGTTGAAGGAGTGGATGGATGAAATCGATCCGCAAAAGGAGAAAGAGGCTTTGCGGAACGATCTCTTCCCCTTCGTCCTGGTTGCTGGGAGGCATTTCCCCCACACGGCGAACACCATCATGCGAAACCCCGCCTGGAATGAGCACAAAGAGGTCTGCACCCTCCTCGTCAGCAGGGCAGACGGGGAAGCTCTGGGGGTGCGAGACGGGGAGGAAGCCTGGGTGTCCACAGAGGCGTCCAGGGTGAGGGTGCCCGTGGAAATTTCGGACATTGTTCCTGAAGGGGTCGTGGTCATTCCTCACGGGTTTGGCCTCGATTATCAAGGAAAGAGCTATGGCGTGAACGTCAACCAACTGACGAAGAATACCCACAGGGACAAGCTGACGGCCACCCCCCTTCACCGGTATGTGCCCTGCAGGGTCGAACGCGCAGCCGAAGGATAAGGCCTCCCGCCCCCTTAGCCGATCACCATCACGATGAAGTGGAGCAAGCAGGGATTCTCATGCACCCTCGCATGGCATTCGAACAGGCACCTGAGGGATCAACCAGCCGGTTTGTAACCTTTTAGGGGCAACCCACAAGTTCAATTTCTTGACTTTTCTTGAAGCGGTCTGGTAGGAAAAACGTGAGAAAAGCAGCCCTCGGGCTACCTCGTCGAGCCGGATGATCGAATGAGGAGCCCGCCCAGGGTAACTCATCTTTCGAAATCGGAGGTTTTGGGTATGGAGAAACCCGTAGAGAATTATTGGCAGATAAGGTTGAAAGAGATCAAAGCCTCATTGGAAGAGAACCATTTCGATGTCTTCCTCGCGGAGGATCTCTCTTCAGCCAGAAAGATTGTGCTGGAGGAGATTCTTCCCGGCACGGGTGCGAAGAGTGTTGCCAGGGGCGGATCCGTGACCCTGAACACATCGGGCATTTATGAAGAGCTAAAAAAGATGCCCGGCCTGGAGGTTGTGGATGCCTTTGAAAAGGACCTCACCCCCGAGGAGGCGGCGGAGAGGAGGAAAAAATCGCTCCTCGTCGATTTGTTTATCACTGGAACCAACGCCGTGACTGAAACGGGTGTTCTCGTCAACCTGGACATGACCGGCAACAGGACCGGGGCCATCACCTACGGCCCGAAGAATGTGGTCATCCTGGTGGGAAGGAACAAAGTCGTCCCCGACCTGGATGAGGCGATGTTCCGTGTCAAGAATTACGCGGCGCCGGCTAATGCGATGAGGCTTGACAAGAAGACCCCCTGCGTGAAGACCTCTTACTGCGAAGAGTGCAAAAGCCCTGAGCGGATCTGCAATGTCTGGTCCATCACCGAGAAGTCCTTTCCCAAAGGAAGGATCAAGGTCGTTTTGATCAATCAGGATTTGGGTTTGTAGAGGGATGAGATGGTTCTCCCTCTGCTGGAGAAATAGAAAGTGACGTGATGGAGGGGACGTGAAGAAGAACGAATTGCTCTATCTGTCCCAGGCGGACGTGGCGGCGGTCAATCTTCCCATGTCCGAGATCATCAAGGCCCTTGAGATCGCCTTCAAAGACAAAGGGGAGGGCAAAGCAGAAGTGCCTCCCAAACCCGGAATTCATCCGGGAGGCAGGGATGACTTTATTCACGCCATGCCCGCCTACATCCCGAGCATGAAATCCGCCGGCATCAAATGGGTGAGCGGTTTCGTGGAGAATCAGAAAAGAGGGCTTCCTTACATCACAGGGCTCCTGATTCTCAACGATTCTGAAACAGGCCTTCCCATCTCGGTCATGGACTGTGTCTGGATCACGGCCATGCGCACCGGTGGGGCGACAGCGCTCTCAGCTCGATACCTGGCACGGCCGGAATCCGCGACTTTGGGCATCCTCGGTTGCGGGGTGCAGGGGAGAACCAACCTCGAGGCGTTGAAGGAGCTTTTTCCGTTGAAAAGGGTCATGGCTTACGACATCATCCCGGAGATCGCGAAACGCTATGCATCGGAGATGAGCGTTCGTTTCGGGATCGAGGTTGTTCCAGTGGCGACACCCCGGGAAGCGGTGAAAGGCTGTGACATGATTGTGACCGCAGGGCCGATACTCAAGAAACCGCACCGGACGATTCAGGCGGGCTGGATGGATGAAGGGGCTTTCGCCTCTCTCGTTGATTTTGATTCCTACTGGGATCCCGCGGCCATGCATGAGAGCTCCAAATTCTGCACCGACGACACCGCCCAGCTCCTCCACTACAAAGACGTGGGCTACTTCCGGGACATCCCGCCGATCCACGCGGACCTGGGGGAACTTGTCGCCGGCCGCAAACCGGGAAGAGCAAAAGCCCGGGAAAGAACGATGACCGCGAACCTCGGGCTGGCGATCGACGATATGGCCGTCGCTCCGATCATTTACAAACGAGCCCTGGAGATGGGGATAGGCAGGACATTACCCCTCTGAAAGGGAAAACGGAGAGACGCCTTGGAGGTTCAAACAGGGTTCAGGAGGCTCGGAGAAACAGAGGTCGTATTTTCGGGAGGGTGTTCATGAGGAAGGTCATTCACACGGACAGGGCGCCTAAAGCGGTGGGACCTTACAGCCAGGCGATTCAGACGGGCAACTTTGTTTTTACATCAGGGCAAATCGGCCTCGATCCGGCGACGGGGAAGCTCGTGAAGGGAGGCATCAAGGAGCAGGCACGGCAGGTTATGGAGAACCTCAAGGCCGTTCTTGAGGCGGCCGATACGGATTTCTCCGGAGTGGTCAAAACCACGGTTTTCTTGAAAGACATGAACGATTTCATTCATTTCAACGAAATCTATGCCGAGTACTTTCCGTCGGAGCAGCCTGCGCGCAGTACCTTTCAGGTCGCAGCTTTGCCCCTGGGGGCGATGATCGAAATTGAAATGACGGCCCTTTGCGGGGAATAGAGAGTCCCGTCTCGAGAAACCGGGATGATGGCCCGGACCTGCCCTGATGCATCGCGGGACCGACTCCAGTCGCACGATGAGGGGTGCCGGAACATGCAGGATGTACAGACATTGACCAAGCTTGCCTCCATACTTCAATGGATCGTGATCATTTTCATTTTCCTCGCGGGCGCGATTCAGCTCACGAAACTCGCCGTGGACAGAAAGATAGAGGTGGTACGGGAAGAAACGACGGCTGCCAGGATGGCCGAGTATGACCAGGTCATCCATGACCTTCAAGAAAAGGCGGATCAGCTGGAGAGATCACAGGGCATCGCAGCGCAGCCCCTGGAGAGAAAGCTTCCCGGCCATGTGTTTTCCCAGGCAAAGCAGGAGCTGTCTAAATTCAGGGGGTCCAGGGTAAGGTTGGCCTGCAACAAGGAAGACAAGGAAGCCCTCGCTTTTGCGGAGCAGTTGAAGGGACTGTTTCAGGCCTCCGGTTGGGCCGTCCGGGGTGTTGATCATGTTGTCTTTGCAAGACCGGTTAAGAACGTGGTAATTATCCTGAACCATGAGAAGCAAAAACCCAAAGGGAGTTACGTCTTTTCCGTCCTCAACGGCCTCAGCATCAAATCCATAGCCCGTCTCAACAAGAACCAGCCTGAAGACCTCGGCATCATCGTCGGCGAAAAAGACTAGGACCGTGGGCCTACCTTTTGTCGTGCGCCTGGGCCTTCACCATCGCCCTGAATCGCTTGAGAAGAAGGGGATGGAATTCCTTACCCTGTCTGCAGTCCATCCAGTTCAATGCCTCGGTCAAGGAGAGAGCCGTCTGATCCGGGCGGTGGCGGCGCAGGTTATCGTAGCTATCTGCAATACCGACAAGCAGGCTTGCCAGGTTGAGCTGTCTTCGTTGTTTCTGTTGAGGGTAACCTCCACCGTCGTAGTGAAGATGATGCTCGTAGGCAATCACCGGGACAAGGTCCGGGATCCCCTGCGTGGACAAAAGCGTTTTCGCACCCAGGGCCGGATGATCCCATTGCTTTTGTTTCTCATCCAGGGTGGCGGCAGCGGTCAGTGTTGCGGCGGCCGGCGAGGGTACAAACAGGCCGGTGTCGTGGAGGAGGGCTCCGAGCCCCAACTCTTGAAGAAGAGGAGTGTGAACTTTGACCTGCTGCGCCAGGGCTGTTGAGAGCGCGGCTACGTGCAGGGCGTGCAGGCAAAGATCCGGATCAGGGTTTCGCCGGTAGATGACCACCTTGAGGGGCAATTCTTCGCTCATGAGCATTCTGTGGATCGAAGCGGCCACTTCCCCTGCAAGGGCCAGCTTGATCTCCGGGAGGGTCCCGTGAAAATCCGCGAACACCTCCTTCACCTGGTCGCGCAGGGAGATCATGGTCCGGTCAGCGCCCTGGGGCGTGATGGAAAGGTTGTCCAGAGAATCGTGAGAAACGGCATCGAGGTGGACCTGTGAAACAAGGACATGGGGGAAGCTTTCTCTGCTCATCGCGAGGGGGAGGTCCGCACCCGATGGGTTCTTCACCAGGGGAAGGAGGAGCTGCAAGAATCGAACGAGCTCTTCAAGCATCAAGCCTCTTTTAAGGATAAGGCGCTGCAAGCGGATTTCCTCAAAACGCTGAATGAGTTTACCCAAGGAGGCGCTCAGTTCCGTGAGGCGGGTATTCTCCACCACCGCCTCGCCGTCCACAAAAAGCATGGTGAGGCCCTTGTGGTCGGTCAAGTGGCCGTTTACCTGAGCGAAGAATTCCTGAAGTTTCTTCCCGGTTTCCGGATGCTCGGGAGGATACAGGGAAAGGGACCGCAGGCTTCCAACAAAGCCTTTACAGAGGTCTACGCAGAAGGCACGGAGTTTTGCTTTGTCCTCTTGTTCACCCATCTGAGTCTCCTATGAAGAGAGAAGCTGCTGACAAAGCTCCTGGAGCTCTCCGGATCCTCGTTTTGCCGTTTCCTGGAGCACGGAATTCGCTTTAGGAGTCCCGATTTCTGCCAGGGCACGCGCTGCGTGCATCTGAAGGGTCCTGGTCTTCTTGCCGGCGAGCCAGGTTTTTTCACGGAGCAATCCCGCAAGGAGAGGTACAGCGCTCTCAGCTTTGAGATGAGCCAGGGCTGAAATCGTCTGGACACGGATCTCCTGTTCTTTGTGGCTCAGCAACTCCTGCAGGGCTGAAGCCAGGTTCGCGTTCATGGATGTTTCAGCCAGGAGGATCAGTTGAGGCAGTTCCTTTTCCGAAGCGCTGCGCAATCGCTGGCTCAGGGGTCGGAGGAGATTTTCACCCATTCCCGCCAGGGCGCTTAACAGCCAGCGCCTCTGAGGATTGTCCTCGCTTCCATGCGCGGCGAGCCGATCGATGAGGAACCCCGTGGTCTTTTCGGGAAAGAGCTGCGAGATCGCGCTAATGGCCGCCATTTCTTTGGAATCGTATGTGCGACACTCTTCGAAGAGTCCCTTGAGGAGCGGCTGGATTTCCTCTCTCGTCAGCCAAGCGTTGACCGTCTTTCTGATCTCTGCCTCTTTCGGGAAAGCCTGGAGGAAAAGAAAGACTTGGCGCAGCACATGCCCAACCACCTTGAATCTCTCTTCCTTGGACCACTTAAGAACGATACCTCTCATAGCCCTGATGAGGGGTTCCAGACAAGGGTCGTCTTGCTTGTCAACGCCAAGATCGCGAAGGAG
>JAGUZM010000005.1 GCA_020060805.1 Deltaproteobacteria bacterium
TGAACGTTCCTGAATGTTAATAAACTTTGCTAATTAGCCTCTGTCATTTCATCAAATAGTTAGGAAGAAAAAGAGCGAGCTGAGGAAACAGAAACAGCAGTGCCCCAAAAACGACTATCCCCAGCAAGAACGGAACTACGCCCCTATAGACTGTCGCCATGGGTGTCCTGCTGATTTTGTGAACGATGAACACATTTGAAGCCACCGGCGGTATGACAATACCGATCATTACCGTCATCGCGATGATAATGCCAAACCAGATGGGATCAAACCCCAACTTCTGAACAGCAGGAAAGAAGACTGGCGTAGCAAGGACCATGAAAGCAAGGTCATCAATAAACGAACCACCGATCAGGTACACCAAGCAGATAATTAAAATAACGACATTCCTATGAACGTGGAGAGTTGTGACCCAATCTGATATAAGCTGAGGAATATTTGTTATGGTAATGAAATGGCCCAGTATTGAAGATCCTGCAATCAGCATAAGGATCATGCAAGCGGTGCGTGTCGCATCTCTAATGGCCTTGACATAGGCTACGAAGGTCAATCTTCCAGTCAGAACTATTAGGAGGAGCACAGTCATTGTCCCCACGCTTCCGGCTTCCGTCGGGGTAAAAAAACCAGTTAAGAGACCGACCAGCATAAGGGCGAATATAGCGAGTACGACTGCAGCTTCAGGTAGTGAGGCAATCCTCTCCTTCCAACTAAACTTTTGACCGGCTGGTGCTACCGAGGGGTTAATTCGGGCCCATCCGTAGATGATGAGAATAAACAAGAGAGCAATCCCAAGACCCGGAATAATACCAGCCAGAAACAACTTGCCGATCGATTGTTCGGTAATGAGCCCGTAAATGATTAGAAAAATAGTAGGTGGGATAAGACAGCCAAGTGTGCCTACGATGGCCACGAGTCCCGTTGAAAGCCTTTTGTCATAATGGTAGCGATCCATTTCCGGAATAGCGACACTGCTGAATGTCGCAGCTGTTGCATTTGCCGACCCACACAGCGCCTTGAATGCCGCAGCGCCCCCAACTGTCGCCATTGCAAGTCCCCCCGGAATGTGGCCTAAGAATCGGTAGGCTGTGTTATAAAGCCTTTGTGCCATTCCCGATGCGAAAGCAAGCTGCCCCATGAAGATAAACAGCGGGAAGACTGAATAGCCATACGATACGAAAACGTCGTAGACGTCTTTTGCCATCATATGGGTTGCCGCTTCGAAATTAACGAGATAGCTGAACCCTGCGAACCCTACCAGTATCATACAAAAAGGCAGTTCGAGACCAGTGAAAAACAGTAGGAGGAGGGCAACCAAGGCAAGACATCCAACCATTACCTCATTCATGCTCTCCTCCTACAATTCTCACAATGTCGCAGACGAAGACTACCGATAAAACGAAGAAGCACGCTGCAAGGGCGAAGGAGATGGGGTGGAGCGGAAGTTGAAGAGTGCCTGAGACTTCTCCTCCTTTCCAGAACCCGAAGCCTATTTTCATCGAGTTCCAGCTGATGAGGATAGATAAAACGATGGCCGCGCATCTCGTAGCGAGATCTACTAGGTTCCTTGTTTTTCGGGGTAGGGCGCTTGTGACGAAATCGACGGAAATATGGTCTTTCATCCAAAAGGAAGTGGGAACAGTAAAGCCTATGACGATTCCGCAACAGATTGCAATAATTTCAACGGCACCGGGTATCGGCATGCCGAAAGGTCTCATCACTACGTCAAACGTGGTTAGCAGCATGATGAGGGTCAGGAAAACGCCTGCTATAGCATGCATTGCTAGATTGATCCTGGCAAAAGTCTTGATAAAGACATTCATAAAGCGTCCTCCGATCCATACGACCATTCCTCCTCGGCCGAGTGTCTCTGAACGTGAGCAAACTACTCCCACCAAACACCGGTCGTCTTCCAGAATTCCTTGTCCTCCTCTTTCCAGTCCGGCCCAAATGTCTTGTCCATATATGAGCCAAGCCTATTGAACCATCGCCACCAAGGATGCTTTCCTTTATCTCGCGCCTCCAGTATATCGTTCAATAGAAGCACGATGTCAGACATCTTTTCCATGGGGATGTAGGAGGCTGCACCGTTGTGGAAAGACTTAAACAGGTTGTCCTTGGTCAGCGCATGGGCAGTGAGCATGACGGGAATAACGTCATGCTTCTTAGCTATTTCGAGGAGCTCGTATCCGTCGACACCCATAATGTCCAATATCGCTATGTCGAAGAACTGTGTCTCCAGGAGCTCTTTTGCTTCCATGAAAGAAGATGCCTTTTCGACGTGACACATAGCCAGTAATTCGGCAAGTGCGCTGAGAACATCAGGCTCATCATCCACAACAAGAATTCTCTTCAACTCCAATAAATCGCGTTGCAACTTTTTTCTCCTTGTTCAGGTCAGCTACTTTGTGGGTGTTTTCTGCGCTGGGTCAAAATACAGTGAAATAAAGGCGATGCATCTACTACGGACGCTCGATAAATCCGACTGAAAACACATTATCTTGGCTATTGTAGGTTACACATGAATTTTGGCGCCACTTGCCGTCATCTGTTTTTCCGTAATCATAACGGATAAAGGCTCCGCGGCTTTCCTCTCTAAGGATACTTGTCTCAAGAATTGTCTGCAGGGTAAAGATGCCGCTTTTCAAGTCCTCCAGTTTCGCCACGTCACGCGAGTTGCTAGGCACAAGCCCCGAGACCCTGTTTTGAAGTTCGGAAACTCTCCTTATTCCCTCAGAAAGCCCCTCTTCACTCCTGACAACGCCGGCGTGTTTCCAGGCAATATCTCGCAGCAGCTGCCGTGCGCTTCTTAAATCAATGCCTTTAGAGGAACTCTTGAAAATGCCCGACTCAACTCTTTCGACGCCATTGGCTGCTATACCATGTTTTGTCGATGCATGCTCCGCCGCCCCTCGCCCTGCTATGATTCCGGTTACCGCGCACTCAGTCAAAGCGTTCCCCCTCATTCTGTTTGCCCCGTGAAACCCCCAGACTATTTCTCCGCAAGCAAAAAGACCCCGAAGAGTTGTCTCTCCATTTTCATCTACCTCCACTCCTCCCATAAAGAAATGCGCGGCAGGAGAAACAGGAAATGGGCTCCGGGCAAGGTCAATTTTCCTTTGTGGCAACAGAGTGAAAGGACGTTTCGAATACAAAGAAGCAGGGACACCCGTGTAATCCAGGGTGACCGGCCCCTGGAGACCTTCCTCATATAGAACGGCTGAGAAAGAATCCCTTCGACTCTCTATGGCTTCATTGGGATCGCCTATTCGGTGCTTGACAAGAATATCCTCCCCGCTGCTGTTGAGAATCCGCGCCTCTTTTGGATAAGGGGGATAGACGAGAAGAAATGGTGCGCCTCGTTGGGCAAGAACCAGTGGGTAGAACTGCACGAATTCCATATCCCAGAGTCTGAGACCTGCCTTCGCAGCCAGATAGTAGCTCTGCCCCAGCATGTTCCTCTGATTGTCGTTGTGGAGGTAGAGCGCACCGGCACCGCCTGTTGCCAAGATCACAGCTGGAGCCTGAACTTCTGTCCGGCGGCCACTATTATCATAGCCTGAAACGCCTGATACCGAGCCGTCCCTGCTCATTATCTCCGTCACATAGAATCGAGGGACTGATTCAATGCTCGGAGAGTTTTTTAGGTTGCCGGCGAGCCGTTTGACCAATGTGAGACCCCGTATCATATCGTTCGACTCGCTCTTTACGGCGTAACCTCCACGGAATGCCGCAAATTCCACTCCCCAAGAGGATAGTAGGGAAAAGGCCTCTAGCGCCCGGTCGGCAATCATATTCACTATAGATTTTTTATTTAGGCCTTTGCCTGCAAGAAGGGTATCAGCAACATATTCTTCAACGCTGTATGCCTTGGACGGTCCTGCAAAAACTCCATTCGAGATGGCCGAGTTGGTTCCAAACCCGATACTGCCTCTATCCAGCAGCAGGACACGGGCGCCTTTCCGGGATGCTTCAAGGGCGGCAATCATCCCGGCACATCCGGCCCCGACAACCACAACGTCCGACCTGACCAATCGAATGGACATTCTCCGCTCTCCGACTGTGGACTGCAGATTATGGGTTCATGAGGCGGTCCTCTTGTCCACAAACCGCTTTGACTTGTAATCCGATCGCGGAAGCGTATTTAGCGGGACTGCTTCTACAGGAATTCGAATTTCGAAACGTTCCCTTAGCGCCCTCTCCAGCCGTTTACAGAGTTGGGCCGGGTCGCGGCCTTTGCCGGGCTCGACGCACACCTTTACCTCGCCCATGCCATCTTTGGTATAGGCGATGATCTGGTACTCTTCTCCAATGAGAAGACAGCTCTCCACCACGTTGCCCAGATCAGAAGGAAAGAGGTTCATTCCCCGGATGATGATCATGTCATCACTTCTGCCGAGAACACCCCCTTCAAGCAGTCTGAAGGTGCGTCCGCACCCGCACTGCGCAGTACTTACTCGGACAAGATCGTGTGTCCGGAAACGTATCCCCGGAGAGGAGGTCCTGCCGAGATTGGTCAGGACCATCTCTCCCATATTTCCATCCTCCAAAGGCTCGCCGGTAGTTGGGTCAATCACCTCAAGGATGAATTCCGTCTCGTTGACATGAATAGCGGTTCGTTGATGTTCGCAGTGAAGGGCGTAGGCGCCTACTTCGGTCAGACCGGGGTAATCGTAAGGAGTAGCCCCCCACGCCTCGGAGATCTTCTTCTGAATCGAAGGAACGAGCCCTCCGGGTTCACCGGCATGGATCAGCAAGCGTACCGAACTCTTACTTAAATCTATGTTATTGTCCGCAGCGGCCTCTGCCATGCGCAAGGCATAAGTGGGCGTGCAGCAGACTACCGTTGCTTGGTTTTCTATGAGGCTCCTCAACCTTTGCACGGTATTCCAACCGCCACCTGCTATGGCAAGCGCGCCAATTTGAAAAGTCCCTTCGAAGAGACCCCAAAACGCCACGTGTGGACCAAAAGCAAACGGAAAAAAGACAACATCGGAGGGCCGCACACCCGAGGCCCACAGTGACATGGCAGCGCACTTGCCACGCCACTCCCAACTCTCTCTGGTATCCATCCATTTCAGGGGCAATCCAGTCGTCCCTGTCGTCTGATGATATCGGACATAATTCTCCAGGGGCTCAGAAAGGTTTGTTCCGAATGGCGGATTCTCCGTCTGATCCTTCTGGAAATCCCGCTTGTAGGTGAATGGAAGCATCCTCAAGTCTTCGAGTGAGCGAACTCGTTCAGGATTGATTCCGCATTCCTCGTACTTCCGTCTGTAGAATGGGTTGCCACTCACCTTCCGCAGCAAACCCAGCAGCTTTTGTTCCTGGAGAGCACGGATCTCCCCACGTGAGGCCGCTTCGAAGGGGGTGAAGTTGGAACGCATTGTCTTCCTCCTGCCAATTGCTATCTGTTCCACTCTTTCTGCGCACGCTCCAGCGCGGCAAAGACATCCTCGTAGGCATGCCCCGGAACGTATGGAGGCAGTTCCTCGATGATTCGGATATAGTAAGGCTGTTCAGATCTAAGCCCGGATTCGCCTCGCAGCCATAGGACATCCGCGCCGTGAAGTTCGTCCCTTGATCTGGCTATCTCGGCCTTCACGTGTTTGGTGTTATACTTATCGGGTCCTGGAGTCAGGTCTTTTATGAACAATTGGGTCTTACCAATCTTCAGATCTTCGTATTTCCTAACAAACGTCTGCCATTCTCTGGCCATAATTGCCACCTCCTATTTGAAACCGTAATTCTTCCAATTATCGAGTACCTTTTGTTGAATCTGCTGACCATAGATCCCCTTGAAACACGATTTTATTGGAACGAGTTCCTTGTTCCAATCCGGCGGCCAGGTAGCGTCGAAAATCACCGAACACCCCTTGAGCGCGGCTCTTTCCTTGAGATTATACATGGGCGTGAGGGAATTGGCTCTTCCTTCGTACCATTCGTAATGGATACCTCGTCCCGGGTGACAAACGGTTGCAAATGCGTGCAATACCTCATTCATATTAAAGACGTCCACATCGGGCCCAACCATGATGTGTTTATTGGTCATGACACGACGCGCGCAAAAATATTCCAATACCTTTTTCGCAATTTCCGGCCCGCCCTCCTCGACACCAACTACGATGAGGTGGGTGACTCCTTCGGGGGGAACATAGACGTCGGTGACCGGAAGACCCCTTCGCAACAGCCCCTTTTTCATGGAGACGGCGGCAGTCAGTGAAGCGGCGATGTTGCTGTCGTCCGGGGGAGTCCCCAGCGCGATCATTGTGAGGATCGGATCGTTGCGGTGGGTTATAGCCGTGACCTTCACAGCGATTCCCTCGCACATGGTGCCGCTCCGAAACCCGGGATATTCGCCGAAAGGTCCATCCGGCGCAACCTTGTCAGGCTGCATTTCCGCTTCAATCACGATCTCTGCATTTGCTGGCACCATGAGATCAGAGGTCTCGCATTTGACTAATTCTACGGAAGCGCCCCCTAGTCCCCCCGAAAACTCCGCCTCGTTTTCCTGGAGAGGAATCGGCGCTGTGGCCATCAGGTGAGACACCGGGTCGGCCCCTAGTACAATGGCTACAGGCATTGGCTTGTTCTGGGGGAGGTATCTTTCCTTGAAGATCTTGGCAAACTGGCTGGTGGTCTGGGGCCAACCCGTCAACCAGTTCTTGTTGTGAATCATAAAGCGATACATTCCCCAGTTGGTCCAGTTGGTCACAGGATCCTTGCAGATGATGATGTCCCAAGTACCTATGTACCGTCCGCCATCGCCTTCATGGATCATCGGCGCAGGAAATTTGTTCAGGTTGATATCGTCTCCCATCATAATATTTTGCTTGCAGGGAGCAGAGCGCTTCTCCAAGATCGTCGGCGGAATTTTACTGCCCAGCTTCACATCATAAGTGCGATAGATCTCACGTACGGAGGCGTTCCGAGGTAAACCCAAAGCCATGGCAACCCTCGGCCAAGTGCCAGAGGTGCCGTTAGAAATTGTATACCCCTTGGGGTAATCCTTGATGTTTTCGAACAGAAGACATGGCCCATACTGCTCATAGTTGCGGCGTCCGATAGCCCCGACCTCAATATCCCAGTCCACCTGTTTGGATATCCTGAGCAGGTCCCCTTCCTTCTCCAGAGCTTTGAAAAACTCCCTATGGTCTTTATATGGCATTTTTATTTAACCCTCCTTGAAATGATCTCACGTTCACCTTATTCGTTATGGCTCTTCAGCAAGGAGTGTGCCAGATAACCATTAAGCTATCCCGTCTGCATCATTTGCCGCCGATGGAAAACGAAGCGAGCGCGATTCAAAAAGAGCAGGGGCAAGCGCAGCCACGTTTTCCTGATTTTTTGACAGGAGAGCTTGAATAGAGACATGCGTTCTATGAAGCCGTTCATTGTTTCTCTTGACACTAAATGCATTGATGGTATCCTCGATTGTGTCCAGCAAGTGGACATGTCCAAGCACAACTTTTCCGAGGATGATGATGATGTACACCACTGAAAGAGACCATCTCACAATAATGAAAGAGGCACTCGGCGCCTATGGGTTTTCTCGGCTGATATCCCTTGCGCTTCGTTTCTTTGTACGAAACGCGTACGAGAGCCTGGTCATTACGGACAAGGAGGGGCGGATCCGCTTCATGGACCGAGGTTCCGAGAAACTTTTCGGGCTGGGCAAGGGTGAGGCATCGGGGCTCGAAATCGAGGCTCTTCTCCCGGATACCGCACTGCCCAAGGTAATCGAGACGGGTTATCCATCCATCGGGCGAGTCCTTAACGTGAAGGGAGTGAAGAAGATCGGTTCTTCCTATCCCCTTATCAAGGACGGGGAAGTCATAGGCGCCATAGGTCGCGTGCTTTTTCACTCTCTCGAGGAGGTGGAGCGCATCAACGATAAGATGAAGATGCTCAGGAGAGAAGTACGGACTTTGCGTCAAAGGTCGCAGAGTGAGTACAGTGCAGCCTACACCTTCCAGAATATTTTGGGAAAGAGTCCCGGAATCAAGAACTGTATTGCGATGTCCAAGAAGATTGCCATCGTCCAATCCGACGTGCTGATTTCAGGCGAAAGCGGGACAGGGAAAGAGCTCTTTGCGCAAGCTATCCACAATTTCAGCGGATCCGACAGGCCTTTTGTGCGTGTCAACTGTCCGGCTATTCCTTTTGAGCTCGCTGAATCAGAACTCTTCGGATACGAGAAGGGGGCTTTTTCGGGTGCCGACCGGGAGGGCAGGAAAGGTAAATTCGAGGCCGCCGAAAATGGGACCGTATTCCTGGATGAAATCAATTCGCTCCCCCTTTCCATTCAAGGAAAACTTCTCCGTGTCATTCAGGAGCGAGAAGTGGAAAAGGTAGGAAGCACGAGAACGAAGAAGCTCGATATCAGGATTATTGCAGCTACCAACACTGACTTGAAGAAGGCCGTAAGCGCCGGATCTTTCCGGGAAGACCTGTACTATCGAATTGCAAGAACAAGTATCCACATTCCTCCCCTGAGAGAACGAAAGGAGGATATCGCTATTTACGCAGAGCACTTCCTGGTTTCGATAAATAGGCGGTTTGGAACACATTTCAATAAAATCTCGGATGACGCCCTTGCTTGCCTGAAACAATACTCTTGGCCGGGAAACATTCGAGCTCTCATCAACGTCCTTGAGCAAGCATGCCTAAGAGAATGGGAAGGGGACGAGATTCCGTTGTCGGCGCTTCCAGATGATCTGACATCGGACTACCGGAGGGACGAACCGGTTCGAGGCAATCGTCTCAGAACCACTCTTGAAAAACAGGAAATGGAGTTAATTATTCAGACTCTTAATCGGGTGAAGGGGAATAAGAGACAAGCGGCAGTTCTGCTCGGAATACCGAGATCGAGTCTCTATAACAAGTTAAATTTCTACGGCAAGCTAAAAGATTAGCCTGTTTTCGCATCATGTCGTGGCCGCGGCGCTGCACCTTTTTACATATTCCGCGACTACTAGTGGAATCGCTATAGCGATTCCGACCGCGTCGAAAATCAAACCAGGGATGATCATGACACCCCCGCCGCAGAAAAAGATCATCCGCTTGGGCCAGGAGAGCGAGCGGAACAGATAGCCTTCAAGGCCCATTGATATCACGTAAATGCCAGCAATCGCGCTCACGGCTCCCTCCACAATGTCGAAAAGCGACCCCTGGAGCAGCAGGGCGGGGCGATATGCGAATATGAATGGGATAATATATGCAGCAATCCCGAGTTTCATCGATTGCAGTGCGGTCTTGAACATACTTGCTCCGGCAAGCGAGGCTGCAGCATAAGCCGCCAGGCAGACCGGGGGCGTCAGAAAGGAGAGGATTGCGTAATAAAAAACGAAGAAATGCGCTATTAATCCAGGAATTCCGGAGTCGACCAGGGCGGGGGCGATGAGGACCACCATCAGCAGGTATGCGGCGGTGACTGTCATCCCCATCCCCAGGATGCTTGCACCGATGGCCGCAAACAGCAGGAGCAGAAAAACATTTCCTCCTGCCAAAGATACCAACATGTCGGAAAATATGAAACCGAGTCCGGTGATGCTCAAGACGCCGATGATAATGCCTGCCCCGGCACTCGTGACCCCTACTTCCAAAAGCCCCCTTCCAGTATCACGAAGGACCGAAAGAGCTTTGGTCCATGTCACGCCTTGATGTCTCGCAAAGCAGAGGCCCAATGCGAGAGACCCCCCGGCCGTAATGAGACCGGAGCTCTCCGGCTCCCAGCCAAAGAAGAAAAGCAAGCCGATCAGCACTAGGAATGGCAGAACAAATGTCCAGCCTTTCAACACGACCCTCCAGAAATTTGGGATCTGCTCAGATGGCATGCCTTTGAGATCGAGCTTAGCCGCCCTTAAGTCAACCTGAATGAACACCGCAAGGTAGTAGAGAGTCGCTGGGATAATCGCCGCGATGGCGATCTCCGAGTAGGGGATGTTAAGAAATGTGGCCATCAGGAAGGCCGCCGCCCCCATGATGGGAGGCATGATCTGACCGCCGGTAGAAGCGACAGCCTCGACGGCGCCGGCGAAATAGGGGGGGTAGCCTGATCTTTTCATCAGTGGGATCGTAAACACCCCCGTCGTCACCACATTGGCTACGGCGCTCCCCGAAATGGAGCCAAACAGGCTCGATGCGATGACCGCCACCTTGGCCGGACCACCCCTGTATCTCCCCATCAAAGAAAAGGCGATGTCTATGAAAACCTTCCCGCCGCCTATAACCGAAAGCACTTGTCCAAACAACACGAAAACCAGCACTATGGTCGCCGATACATTCAAGGGCACACCGAATATCCCTTGTTCGTCCAGATAGAGAAAGGTGACCAAAGAGGTGAAGGGTATACTTCTCATCCCCAAGATGCCCGGGAAATGAGACGAAAAGAGCGCGTAGAATAGGAAAGGCAACATGATAATCACAAAGGGCAAACCGACGACTCTTCTGGATGACTCAAGGACCAGTAGCACTGCAATGAGGCCGAGTAAGACACGTTCCTGTGTAATTAGACCCGACTCAACAGCAAGGATCTCGTAATTCACGCTGACATAGAGTCCCGACATGATCGCGAGAATGGCAAAACAAAAATCATACCACGGCAGCCGATTTAATGCCTTGCCTTTCCTAATGGGGAATAGAAGAAACGAAGCTGCTATCACTAAACCGAAAACTACCCCCAAATATTGCTGAGTAAACAAGGGAATTTTCACGAATTCGCTAAGATGCAGCATGAAGACGATGCCGCTTATAGGGATGAGGGCGAGAACGAAGTCGGTCAAACCCCCAGCCCATCCTTTGAGTCTCCGAAAAGAAGTCTCCACGCCCTTCCTTTCACTCATATCTCCACCTCTTTGCGTCGGTGACTACGTAAGCGATAACCTTATTGTTTGCTATTTCTGTTCCTTCTTCAGGAGTTCCTCCTGAATGTTTGCCATTTCTTTGGTCCAGACGCCCTTTTCTTTGAAAAGCCTCACCGCCCCGGGGTGATAGGGAACAATGAACTGGTTGGTAAGAAAGATCTCGGGCTTCCACGCTTTCAATCCAGCATGGATTTTCCCAAGCTCCTGATGATGATCCCAGAGGATCTTCATCACGTCGTACACCTTATCGTCAGGGTAGTTTGACCTGCAAATCAGGTAGATATCGTACCCCCACAAATAGCCTTCCTTTTCAATTCCGGTGTTCCCCGGACCAGGGGCGACTTTGACAGGATAGCCCGGGAAGAATTGTCGGGTACGGGCCAAAGCCTCCTGGGAAGTATCGAATTGAAGAAGGCGAGCCCCCTTCTTCGCATGGAGTTCATCGATGATAGGCATGCCCAGCGCTGCCGCCCCGCTCGCATCAGCCCGTCCGTCGATTACCACCGCCACGGCCTCCTGGACCGAATTGACCGGCACAGGTGTCACTTCGCTCCACTTGACTCCACCATTAGCCAGATACGCCTCTATTTGCAGTTGAAGAGATGGTACAGGCATGTTGCCGCCGACCCGCTTTCCCTTAAGGTCAGAATAGGAGAAGATACCGGAATCTTTCGCCACGACCAGACATCCAAGGTTATTCACGCTTATGGCAACCAAACGGACCGGAAAACCTTTACCCCCCGACAGCTTGGAGTAGACCGATTCGCCCAGCCAACTCTTCTCTGCATCCCACATATTGAGAACGCCCAGATCAATGCTGTCCCGTTCCATGAACGGGAGCCATGCCACAGGCCCTTTCATAGGTTTTACTGTGGGGACAACATCAGAGTGATCGGAAACTACTTTTGCAACCGCAGTTCCTACTACGTTGAAAAAGGAACCGACCGGATGTGTCCCGATGCTCATGAATTCTTTTGCGGGTGCCGACTCTGCTCCAAGTACCCAAGCAAGACAAAGAAGGGTAGCCATTATGATCAAGAACTTCACATTCCTTTTCATGGTCGTGCTCCTTTCCAGTTTAAGGTGAAAACCTATCTCCCCGGGATTCGGTCTTCCTCAGATCTTCGCTTGAACAAAGCAAAATACTTGCCACTCCGCGGCTTATCAAAGGCATTCGTCACGAATAGGCAGGGAAACTGTTTAAAAACAGCCATGAGATAGAAAATGCCCTCTTCAAAGCTTGCATTTCTGTATCTGAAGCGGACGCATGCCTTTGGACATGTCCATGCATTGGACACCTGTTTTCGAATCGGTCTCGCAATAAGCCCACCCGGCAGAACCGAACTTCACCACGACTTCGTTGGTATTGGTCCTTTGTCCAGTTGCTTTTCAGAATCGTCTCAACGCTTCGTCAATTGCTAGTCCGCGCGCCCTCTTGCCTTAGAACAGACATATTCTGAAGAGATCGTCGGCTCAACTTTGACGAATTCGTAAAAAGTCGAAAATGCGCTTTTTCAGTCATCCCGGTGAAAACCGGGATCCAGTGATTTCAAGAACTTCCGGATGCCGGATCAAGTCCGGCATGACGGCCTCAGGACTTTTTACGAGATTGTCAACTTTGATGCTCCCGTAAAAAGTCCGGCGCGTCCATTCCGTTCATGGTTCGATACCTCACCACGAACGGAATATCATACACTTACGGCTGTTTAGTCCGTTCCCCCTGAGGTATCGAAGGGTGAACGGGACTTTTTACGGGGCCTCAACTTTGATGTTTTGCGCTTTTTTATATGAAAATTACTCCATGTCTTTAGGCATGGTCTTTGCTGAACGGTTACATGTGGTGGAGCGGAGATGTGGATATCATCTCACTCTCACGCCGCTCATGATAGAATCGCAATTGATCAGCGAATGGCAAAGAAACTCGACCTACATGGTTGGATACATTGCTTAAGCACGAGCACTTTAGACGCGGTCATAAAGCTATTGACGCTACACCAAAACGGTTTCCAAGGAGAATATAATGGGAAAACGGATCGTGATCGGATTATCCGGAGCAAGCGGGATGATATATGGCATACAGTTATTAAAGGTACTTAAGAACATTGAAATTGAAACGCACCTCATTATGTCAGAATCCGGCATGAGGAACCTTCAAATCGAGACTTCCTTTACTCCTTCTGAGGTTGCTGCTATGGCTGATTTCACATATGACAACAGAGATGTAGGCGCAGCTCTTGCGAGTGGATCATTTTTGACAGAAGGAATGGTGATTGCTCCATGCACCATAAAGAGTTTGTCTGGGATCGCCAATTCTTATTGTGAAAATCTGCTAGTAAGAGCTGCAGACGTCACACTTAAAGAAAAGAGAAAACTGGTTCTGCTGGTAAGAGAAAC
The DNA here is from genome assembly GCA_020060805.1 of Deltaproteobacteria bacterium. Lineage (GTDB taxonomy): Bacteria > Desulfobacterota > DSM-4660 > Desulfatiglandales > HGW-15 > JAHECH01. The sequence continues at coordinate 13,257 of JAGUZM010000005.1, forward strand.
CCCTTTGCACATAGGACATCTGAGGTTAATGACTAGGGCCGCAGAAATGGGTGCGCATATATTGCCCCCTGTGCCCGCTTTCTATCACCGGCCAAAAACGATTGATGATTTGATCAATCAGACTGTGGGAAAGGTACTTGATTTTCTGGAGATTAGGCACGACCTATTTACTAGATGGGGGGAAGAGTCTCAAAGTGGGAAATCAAGACAATAATCTTGTAAAAGGAAATCAGGAGCAGCTTCGACGATGATGGGGTTTTGAGTCTTAAAAAAATGTCTATAGATGTAATAACCTTTTCGCGTTTCCCTCGAAAATCATTTTCTTGTGATCCTCGGGGATGGTAATCGTATTTATTGCATCGATCGTTAGCCGCAGGTACCTGGCTCCACACTCGCAGTCATATGGCATATCTGTTCCAAATAGCATATGCTCAGATCCAAAGAAGGCATATCCGCACATAAGACTGTTTGGTGCTCCATAGAGGGCGGTGTCGCCATAAAACCTGCGAAAATACTCTATTGGAGGTTTGTTGAGATGTTTTTTGAATTTCGCTCCGAGGCAAACGTCTGCAAAATCCTGACCGCCTGCCATACGATCCGCAAAGTAGGGTAGCATGCCCCCACAGTGATGGGTTATGATCTTCAAGTTGGGATATTTCTCCATGATCCCGCTAAAAACAAGCCTTGTCATTGCCGAAGTTGTTTCATAGGGCCAGCCAAACATGCTGAAGATCCAGTACTTGGAATGATCTTCACTCCTGTAATCGGAGAAGCTTCGATCCCTTTGAGGGTGAATCCAGATTGGAAGGTCGTATTGTGACATTTTGTCGTAAAGCGGGAGAAACTCTTTTTGATCTATCGGTTTGTCGTTTGTGGGCGTATATATCTGCACACCCTTAAAGTTTAGTTGAGTGATAGCTCTATCGAGTTCCTTTAAAGCGGCATCGATATCGTTCATAGGAAGGCAGGCTACTGCGGCTACAAAGCGCCGAGGATATTTGGCTACCAGCTCTGCCATTTCATCATTTGCGAGTTTTGCGAGCTCAACTGCTTCCTTATCTCCGACGACGGATTCGATGGGAGGAGAAGCCAGGGTCAAAACCTGTCTGAGCCCGTCGAACTCATCAACAATGCCAAACCATCTGTCCAAATCCCACAGGGTGGGGACCGCGTCATCCACCCCGCGCAGGTAATAGTCACTTCGCGCTTTTCGATCGAGAGCATTCTTATAGTTGATGGGTAGAATGTGGGCGTAGATATCTATCATAAATTTCGGAATCTCCGCTTGCTTTTTCAATCCGAGGCTTAATTCAGCTGCATTTCTTCGAGGCAATCATGAGCACGGTGCGGCTCCGTTCTACATGTATAATCAATCCATTCTTTCCTGGATACATCCGAACGGCTCACGTTTGATCAATGCTTCAAAACACTTGTTGCAGGAGACGCACTTCGCTTTGTGCGCGGGATCTCTTTGCCATTCGGTGATCAGTTGTGGTTCTCTTATAAGAGGACGTGAAAGCGAAATGAGATCAGCGTCTCCCGTTTCAATGATTTCTTCCATGAGACTGAAAGACCTCAAACCGCCTACTATCATAATAGGCACATTCACTTTGGGCCGAACTTCTTTACACCATGGCCTGAAATATGCCTCCCGATCACGCGCGGTGATCTGTGTGCGGAACTCTGATTTTGAATACCCTTTGCCCCGTAGTCCAAGGCTGATCTCCAATGCCGTATATCCGGATTCCGCAAGGAGTCGGCACGCCTGCCGACCTTCTTCAAAGCTGAGTCCTCCCGGCCGACCGTCTTGTACCCCGATTTTGATCATCACGGGGTAGTCCCCGCCTGTCGATGCCACAATTTGACGATAGATCTCGAGATGTATCCGGAGGCGGTTTTCGAGACTCCCTCCCCACGAATCGGTTCGCCGATTTGTCAATGGTGAAAGAAATTGGCTCAAGAGATAACCGTGGGCGGCATGGATCTGCACAGCATCAAAGCCGCTCGCCCTGGCCCTTACCGCGGCTTCGCCGAAAGCGTGAACTACCGTAGAGATGTGATCTTCAGTCATGACCTGGTAGGAGTTTGGGTCGAGCAAATCATCTTCAATTCGTGAAGGCGAAAGCGCCGACTGATCTTTAGACTTTATGAACTTCACCCTCTCAATGCCGGCATGAAATAGTTGAGCCGCTATTTTCGCTCCGAAATTATGAACCTTGGATGTCAATTCCCTGAAACTTGGGATGCAGTCATCCTTAGCCAGGGAGTTCTGAAAACCGGATATCCTTCCTGAAGGGTGCACATAGGTAATCCCTGTGATAATCAGGCCCACCCCGCCGCTTGCCAGATCGGAGCAAATCTTTAATTGCTCCGCTGAGACACAGCCGTTTCTCTCGGCCGAGCCATCGTATGTGGCAGACCTTACAAAACGGTTTCGCAAAACCAAACCACCGATCGGGAATGGCTGAAAAATCTTGTTCAATGGAGATCCCCCCTTTTTCATTCCATTGTGAGAGACTGTACTGTAGAGAGACTTCTTTGTCGCTGTTCACGCCATTGCCTGGTCACGGTCCCGCCTTGATTCTGAACTCCTCGTCCATCTCGACCCAGCCCGGACCGAATCTCTGGTCATAAAAAGCGGCAAAACGATCGTACCATCGGGCCCATGTGCTTTTCCCCGCCTGCAGCGCCTCAAGGACGTCATTCAGGTAAGCGGCAATATTCTCGAGTTTTTCCTTTGGTATGAAAAAGGCGGCACCCTGCTTGAATGACTTCACCGTGTCCTGAACGGTTAAAGAGTGGGCAGTGAGCATTACGGGGATCACCCTCCTGCGCTTTGCAACCTCAAGAAGCGAATACCCGTCGACTCCCATGATGTCGAGCACGGCGATGTCAAAGTACTCGTTCTCGAGAAGTTTCTTCGCCTTTTCAAATGTCTCGGCCTTCACCACGTCGCACATCGATAGGAGGGACTCCAGTGTGGCCAGAATATCGGGTTCATCATCGACCACGAGAACTCTTTTGTATTTCAACACGTCCTTTCTCCTGTTCACTTATCCTCATTTTTGTCTGCCATTTGGACTTCATCCCTGCCGTGAGCCCCCTAGCTCTTGCTTTCTACCGGATACGAGCTGCCCCTAGACATCCGTGAACGGATATTCCGCCATAACAGAATGGCTGCTATGGTCAACAGCCCGAGCATGTTCAATACTATGTTATGAGGGATAAGGCAAATGCTTGCGCATAGGACGAGAAGCCTTTCAGGCAGCGTCAGCTTGGAAGTGGCGAAACCCAGGAACGACATGGATATTCCACCGATGGCGACGAACGCAGTGAAAATGCGGTAAATTACATAAACGACAGATCCCTTCAGCATGATCTCCGGCGAATAGACGAAGAGAAAGGGCACGATGAAAGTCGGCGCAGAAATCAGGAATGCCAGATTGGTAGTTTTCAGAGGATCTGTCCTGGCAATACCCGCTGCCGCAAAGGAGCACGGTGCTGAAGGGGGGGTGATGTTGCCGAGAACCCCGAAGTGGAAAATGAACAAGTGCGCTGCCATGGGATGTATCCCACTCTGAACGAGTGCAGGCGCGGCAAGGATTGCCAGGATGAGATAAGCCGTCACGGGGGGCAGAGGCAGCCCGATAATTACCGAGGCGACCATGGTCAGGAGGAGCAGGACGATTTTGTTCCCTCCTGCTACATAAAGCAGTATCTCTGTAAAGCGGAGTCCCAGCCCTGTGAGATTGATCACTCCCTCGATGATTCCGGCCGCTGCGCACGACATAATCACGATCAATGCCGTTTTCGGGCCGTTTTCAAGGGCCAGGATCAACTTTGAGAAGGACATCCTTGTCGCCTTTCGGAGTAGGCTGATGGCGAGCAGTGCAATGATTGCCCAAAACCCGGCCTTCTTGGTGCTCACATTCTCGACAATCAGCAGGTAGAAGATGACCAGGAGCGGAAAAAAGAGATGACCATACTGGCTCAGCAGTGAACGGATCTTCGGCAGTTCAGATTTGGGCGCCTTTACGAGCCCGAGTTTCTTGCCCTGGATCTGTATGAACGTGAATACGGTCATGTAGAAAAGGAGGCCGGGTACCAGTGCGGCGCGCATGACGTCCAGGTAGCTTCCGCCGATGATCTCAGGGATGATGAAGGCCGCTGCCCCCATCACAGGGGGAACCAACATTCCCCCTGTTGAAGAAAGCGCCTCAATGGCTGCGGCCATTATGGGCTTGTATCCTGAGCGGATCATAAGGGGAATGGTCAAGGTGCCTACAGCCGCAACGTTTGCCGTCTGGCTTCCAGTCATCATGCCGAAAAGGCAGCTCCCCAGGACGGCTGCTTTAGCGGCCCCGCCCCTGAACCTCCCAAAAATGCCGTAGCCAATGTTCGTAAAGGCGTGAGTACCACCCGTCTGTTCGAGGAAGGCACCAAAAATGAGGAAAATGATGATCACGGTCGCGGACACGCTCAAAGCAACCCCCAATATTCCCTCGGTGCTGAGGAACATGTGCGAAACCACCCTCTCGAACGAATACCCGCTGTGAGCGAACATGGAAGGCAAGTACTTTCCGAACGCTACATAGGCAAGGCTCAACAAAACCAAAACGCACATGGTGAGCCCCATGATGCGACGCGTCGCCTCTGTGACGAGCACGATCGCCGTTGTTCCCACAATGCAATCCAAAATGTTCGGCGAGCCCTCCCTTGATGCGATGTTCTCATACTCCAGCAGAACATAAAGGGAGATGAATGCACTCAAAAAAACCAGAACGTAGTCTATCGCCAAGGCGGTACCAGTGTGTCTGCTACGGAATGTTTTCTGCAGGGGCAAGAGAAGGAATACCAGGATGAGCCCGAACCCGAGATGGATAGATCTCTGCTGCATTGCAGGAAGCTGCTGTATCCCAGCAGTGTAGATCTGGAATAAAGACATCGCGATTGCAATGATCCCTATGACCCTTTTTGAAGTAATCCATCTCATGCTTTACTCCAATTCCGGCAGGATTTTGTCATTACTGCGGCAACTGAGCGTCATGGTTGTCGTTTTGCTGACCGGAGCCTGTCTCATCAAGACCGGCAAATGGAACTGCATGCCTCCACATTTTCAGCGGGACAGTTAGTCCAAGCCGGGTTGGCCGACAGTCCTATTCGGTCGCCTCTTGAGAAGGGCATTCGATAATGTGCATCAGGCGACTCTCTGCAAAAAGGTCATGGAGGCTACTTGAAAATACCGGCTTCTTTGAAGTACTTTTCAGCCCCTTTGTGAAATGGGAAGGCGATGGTGCGTTTTACGCTTTGAGGGTTCATCTCGTTCGCAACCGGGTGGATCTCAATCAGCTCTTTTCTGTTTTCAAAAAGCGCTTTGGTCATTTTGTAAACGAGATCCTCCTTCACCCCTTCGTGGGTTTCGAGCGGCACGCCGAATACGAGAATTGGCGTAGGCTGATCGACGCCGCTGTAAGATCCCGGTTTCAGAGTGTCATGATAGAGATATGGGTTTTCCGGCAGGATCTTCTTCAGCACTTCCTCGTTGGCTGGGATCACACGGATTTCCTTTCGAATGCTGAGTTCCTTCATGGCCGGAATCGGGTATGCGCCGGAGATAAACCCAGCATCGATGCTCTCGTCCTGCAAGCCCTCGACCACCTCCTTGTAGCCTAGCCACAGTTGCTTGTACATGTCTTTGGTGACTCCGTGGGCCGTGATCAAATCCAGAGCTAACTGTGATGTTCCGCTACCGGCCGCACCAAGGGCCACCCTCTTGCCCTTCAGATCGGCAATGGTCTTTATGGAGGAATTCTTGAGCACTACCAGGTTCATCCCCGCGCCGTATAGAAAGGTGATGGCCCGGAGTCCATCGTAAGCCTTTTCAAATGGCGGCTTTCCTGCATAAGCCAAATAGAGAAGCTTCGAGTCACTTATCCCAAAGGCGGCCTGCCCCTTTGATTGTTTCTCGTCGAGATACTTGATCGTGGCGGAAGACCCGCCTGTCCCTTCCACCATCATCTGCACTTCGGGTACGTGTTTGTTCAGGACCTTGGCAATCGCTCCTCCAAGAAAGTAGGCTGTTCCTCCAGAGCCCGGCGTGTAAATGGGAATGACCTCTTTTGCAATGGAAACTGGAGTTTGACAAAGAACCGCCATCCCAAAAACTGCCATAAGGACCATTTCAAACTTTTTCATAAAGCCCCCCTTTCTCTTAACGGGTTCGTTGCAATCAAACATACTTGCGCCTCATCTCCTTCTTCTCCAGTTTGCCGGTCGGATTCCTCAGTACTTCATCGAAGATGATGCGCCTCGGTCTCTTGTATCTCGCAATTTTTCTTTCAAAAAAGGCGGTCAACTCTTTCTTCGTTTCACTTGAATCAGGGATATTCGACTTGAGTTTAATTACCGCCGTGACCATCTCACCTAGCCTGTCATCGGGGAGCCCTATTACAGCCACATCGTGAACTTTGGGATGAGTTTGTATCAGCTCTTCGACTTCAGTGGGGTACACGTTCTCGCCCCCACAGATAATCACGTCCTTTTTCCTATCGACGATCCAATAAAACCCCTCCGAATCCCTTCTCGCCAAGTCGCCGGTATATAGCCAGCCGTCCCTTATCGTTCTTGCGGTCAGTTCCGGATTTTTGTAATACTCTTTCATGACGCCGTTCCCTCGGACAACGATTTCTCCGACATCTCCCCGCCGTGTATCGTTGCCGGAATCATCCACCAGTTTCACCTCCCAGTTGAATCCCGGCTTGCCGATCGAGCCCACTTTGTGCTCGTTCTCGATCCCGAGGTGAAGACATTGAGGCCCAGTTCCCTCAGTGAGCCCATAGTTCTCATCAAAGATCATGTTAGGGAATTCCTTTTTCCACCTCGTGATCAGACTCGGCGGAACCGGTTGCGCGCCGAGCAAAAGGAGTCGCCATTCACTCAAATCGTAATCTGATTTCTTCAGTGTCCCCGCTTCCAGTTCCCCCAGTATGTCCTGGATCCATGGAACGAGGAGCATGCAAACAGATCCTCGCTCCTCCGATAGAACCCGAAAAATCGCTTCCGGAGTAATTTTGTCTCCCTGTATTATGGCCGATTCACCCATGATGAGACTGGAAAGCCAGTGAATAAAATCCCCGGTGTGGTAGAGAGGCTTCAGAATCACGAATATGTCGCCGCTCCTTCGAAGCTGATGTACCACCTCGATGATCGCAGCGTGCTCCATGTTGTTGTGGCTGAGCAGAATGGGTTTCGGCTTCCCTGTAGTTCCCGATGTGAAATAGAGACCGCAGGGGTCACTAGGCTCAAGGCGTGTAAAAAATGGTTCCGGGGAGGATCCAGCCATAATCGCGGGGAGACATTCCATGCCCCTTGCGGCACTCGGCCCGTTGACGAATATGACGAAATCACGTTTCTTCTCGAGTTCCGCCTCGATTACTCTGGGGGCGAATTTCTCGTCGAGGATCATTGCCGCCGGTTCGGCTACGTCCATGCAGTGGCGGAAATCATCCGATGTGAACCGAAAGTTGAGAGGAACGACAACTGCGCCTGTACGAATGATCCCAAAGTACGCCGCCACCCAGGAGATGGAATTCATCATCCAATGAATCACCTTATCTCCCTTCCTTACGCCTCTTCCTGTGAGGGAGTTGGCGATCCTGTTGACCATCTCATTCAACTCTCTCCAGGTGACCTCAACTCGCAGGTTTTTACTCGGCAGCCGTTCAACGAGGGCGATCTTGTCAGAATGCATCCTCGCGTTCCTTGCCAGCATTTCTGAGATATCCATGACGCCTATTACCATCCTTCCGGCACTAAGGGTTGAGGAAGAAGGCCAGAACTATGACGTTTTACCGGAACATACTAAAGGCCGCCAACCTTAACTAATCACGGCTGAAGGAAGGCGGCCGGGAGCAAGAACTACCTTCCCGTTTTGGCGAGCGACCGAGCATATTCGGTCTGCATGCCACGAAAATCGGCAAGCTGCTTCTCGGAGAACCATTTTTTCAGGTCAACTTTGTCCACAGGATAATGGGGTCGAGTGAAGTAGTGCGCGGTCTTGAAGGGCTTTGTTGCGTCGAATGCCATCCCGCCTTCCCATCCGCCAAGGCCACTCTGCCTGACTTCTTTTGGCTGGGCTGCTATGCCGCGCCCCCCGCGTGGAAGCTTAATAATATCTTTGTCGGGGTCGACACGGCTCTCCAGAGCCCACATCACGTCGTCGGCATTGTAGATGTCTACATCCTCGTCAACGGCAATCGCCATCCTGATACCAGGCGCATCCGCAAGCGCCGAAAAGAGAATGTTCCTCTGAAATCCTTCCTCCTGCGATCGCTCCTTGCGCACCTGGAAAATGACTCCACTCCCCCACTTGAAGTAATCGGGGATGTTGACATCCACACATATGCCCGGGGCAATCCTTTCTGCCATCTCGAAAAACGTTGCCTCCCTGAGCAGATCGAAACACGCGTATTCCAGCCCTGCCGCAAGGGGGGTGTAGAAGATGGGACGTTCCTTCCTCATGGTGACAGCGGTGACTTGGAGTTTACGCACCTTCCATGTGGTGCCCATATATCCTACCCATTCCGGGAAAAAATTAGTCTCCCCCTGGCGCTGCACTCCCAGTTTTTCTGCTTCTTCGCTTTCCCACACATTCTGGGAGGTCGGCTCTAGATAACCTTCCAGCACTATCTCGGCATCCGCGATGGCATACGCATCAACGGTCCTCGCTTTCACCAGTTTGACCGGCGCCCCCTGAAATCCACCGGCGATTCCCAGTTCATCGCTTCCGTGAGGCACGATCGTTCTCACGTTCCAGGTGCCCGCCACGATGCCGACTGCAGGGCTGGGGTTCATATTCACGGTTATTGGAATCCTCTCGTCACGATGGGTCTTGAAGGCCATCATCCCAATGTGAGTGATTTGGGCAGTTGATATCGAAGCCCAGTCTTTACCCCTGAAATGAATCCGATTGAATGAGATGTTCGTATCGCCTTTTCTGTAGACATCGCACAGGAGCTGATTTCCGCACCCGATGATCCTGCCGGCATCGAATTCCGTGTGTTTGATGATCGGAAGCATTGTTGGTACATCGATGTCCTTGGTGATTACCACTTCCTGGCAAGGCGCGTCTTTCACTATCTGGGGAGGTATCGGCTCTCTCAACGCCTCCACAAACTTGAATTTAAGCTTGTTCGGGTCGCTCACTCCGTAGAGGTCGGCAATCGGTTCTCGCCTTCCGAAAATATTGCCGAGGTCGCGAAAACCGGGGTATCCCTTTATTTTGTCGAAAAGGAGTATAGGTCCCTTCTCCAACGCCTTTTGAATCCCGGCGATTTCGTAGATCGGATCTACCTCTTCCTTCACATGGACCACCTGGCCTTTCTTATCCAGGTAAGCCAACGCCCCTCTTATGGACGTCACATCTCTTTTTTCCATTCTTCCCTCCTGATGATCGCAATTTCTTTGTTGGCTCAGTTCACTCAAAGTTGTCTACGCTCGATTTCTTATAACTGCCTATTAGCAAAGAACGTGCCTCAATCTACTTGCCTGATTTTACACTATAAAATAAATGTACAACCAAAAAAAGTCTGCATATCCTCTCAAAGATGTCCATTTTGCAGACATCGTTCTAGATAATATCTTCTGATTCTATGAACTTACTCAAATATTGAGATCATGACCTAAAAAGAGACATGTCTTTTTGCTGGACAACCTCATTCATCTGAACCATATTGGGGCAAGAAGATTAGATTTTTGCTTTTGGAGCCGCGCATGGATGAGTCCAGTTTTATGGCAATTATAAAAGAAGCGTTGGGTAGCTACCCTTTGAGCCCGGCGATTGCACATGCAATTAGATTTATGTTCATGAATAACTACGAAAGCATGGCAATCATTAATGATCATGGTGAAATCGAGTTCTTGGATCGGCTCTCTGAAAAGGCTTTCGGGGCTCCGCACGGGACCGCAAGAGGAAGACAGGCCAGAGAGATCATCCCCACTTCTGGACTTCCCGATGTACTTCAAACGGGTAAGCCCCACATAGGCAAGATTTTTAACGTTAAAGGAAGGCAAAGGATCGTCTCCAGATTCCCCGTATTTTGGGACGGACGGCCGGTTTCCGTTTTTGGCCGTGTCCTCTTGGCTTCTCTCGAAGAACTCGAAAGGGTACGGCACGAATCACAGAGGCTCAGAAACAAAGTCATCACTGTTCAGGAAAAAATACTCGGTGAACATCAGGCCACTTATGTATTCGACAATATCCTCGGCACAAGCGGAAAAATACAGCAAACCAAGTTCCTCGCCATGAAAATGGCTGATAGTGATGCCGACATTCTCATTTATGGAGAAAGTGGCACGGGAAAAGAGTTGTTCGCTCATGCCATACACAACCAGAGCAGGCGTTCCACAAAGCCCTTTGTGAAAGTCAATTGTCCTGCTATCCCGATTGAATTGGCAGAGTCGGAGCTCTTTGGGTATGAGAAAGGCGCCTTTACCGGAGCGAGAAAGGGAGGCAAGCTAGGTAAATTTGAAATAGCTCAAGGGGGCACAATATTCCTGGACGAAATAGGATCTCTGCCTATATCAATTCAATCTAAACTGCTCCGAGTTATCCAGGAACGAGAAATTGAGAGGCTTGGAAGCCAAAAGTTGATAAGGCTGAACATACGAGTAATAGCTGCAAGCAACATCGATCTAAGGGCACTTGTCGATCAAGCCAAATTCCGTGACGACCTCCTTTACCGTCTTTCAAAAGCGGTTTTGAAACTCCCGCCGCTTAGAGAGAGACCTGAGGATATTCCCACTTATATAAGCAACTACATGAAAGTAATTGGGAGAAATAAAGGGATTTCAAATGAGGTTCTGGTACATCTCATTAAATACTTCTGGCCTGGGAATGTCCGTGAGCTTATAAACACATTGGAACAATCGAATTTCCGAGCATCCCCAAATGAGGAAATCCGACCAGCCCATCTCCCAGAGGAGGTTAGGGCGGCCGATCGTTCTTCTGTTGAAGATAATTCTTCCCCGGAAGGTTCTCTGAGATCAAGGATTGAGGAAACAGAAAAGAAATGTATCGCTAATGCCCTTCGGATAACCAAAAGGAATAAGAGAAAAGCAGCCCAATATCTGGGTATTCAGCGGTCCCTTCTCTATAATAAAATGAAGAAATACGATCTCGACAAAGACGTTCTATAAGGGTCTCAATCAGTCTACTCGGAATTTATGGATGGCCTCCTCCTCCGAAATCTCCAACCCCAGACCCTGCTTAGGGGGGCAGCATGCAGCCGTTCCTGATGATGGCCGGCTCGGCAAAGGCAGCGGCCACTTACGGCATGTATTCGATCGTGAAATGGGGGACGTCTTTGACTATACGATTCCTGAGAAGTAAGCCCCCTTTTTCAGGATCAAAATATTAATAAGTCGGAGCCTCATTTATTCGCAGATAAAGTGACAATTCGATGCAAATGGCACGAAATGGTCTTAGAAGAGCCCACAGTGACAA
>JAGUZM010000351.1 GCA_020060805.1 Deltaproteobacteria bacterium
AAGGCGGAACAGACGAGGTGTCCAAGGTGAAGCTGCCCGCGCTCCTGAGCATCCAGAGCGGAATCAACGTCCCCAGGTATGTCTCGATCATGGGTATCCGAAAGGCGGCCAAAAAGGAGCTCCATGTGATGGGCGTGAGCGACCTCGGGCTCCCCGAAGACACCCTGACGCGACGCACCACGGTGGAGGAGATCTATCCGCCGCCGGCCACGGCGGGGGCTGAGTTCATCGAGGGTGACCCCGCCTCCATCGCTGAAGAAATACTCCGCATCATCAAGGAAAAGGGGGTGATCTTGTAATGGCCGAGATTTTCGTTGTTGTGGAACACAGAAAAGGAGAGGTGAGAGAGATCACCTATCAGATGCTTTGGAAAGCCCACGACCTCTGCCAGAAACTGTCCCATCGATTGACGGCCGTTCTGATCGGCGGGATTGACGAGCCTTTCTTGAAGAGGATTGAAGAGAGAGCGGACAGGGTCATTGCGGTCGAGGGTGAGGAGGGAAAGCATTTCAACGGAGAGCTTTACAAAGAGATCCTTTCCGGGTTGATCCAGGAAAACCGCCCCTTTCTGACCCTCATCGGCCAGACGCCCTGGGGAATGGACTTTGCCCCTGCTCTTTCCATCAAGACAGGATACCCTCTGGCCACGGATTGCGTGGATGTCCTGGTGGCGAACGGCCAGCCCAAAGTGGTCCGGCAGATTTACAACGGAAAGCTTTTCTCAAAGGTCTCCCTGAAGGAAGCGGAAGGGTATCTGGTGACCATCCGGAGCGGTGCATTTCCCTCGGACAAGGTCGGGGAACGGAAGGCCGAGGTGATCAAGAAAAAGATTCCCGCTGGACTGCCGGAGATGAAGAGGCAGTTCATGGCGTTCGAAGAGACGGGAGCGGGCGCCGTGGACATCACCCAGGCCGAGCTCCTTATCTCCGTGGGCCGCGGTGTAGGAGAGGCGGAGAAAATCCCGCCAGTCAAAGAGCTGGCTGACCGCATGAAAGGCATGCTGTCATGTTCAAGGCCTGTGGTGGACAAGAACTGGCTTCCCAAGTATCACCAGGTGGGAACCTCCGGCAAATCCGTCAAGCCCAAAATCTATTTTGCCCTGGGCATCAGCGGCGCGTTCCAGCATATCGCGGGGATTACGGGTGCGGGGACCATCATTGCCGTCAACAAGGACAAGAAAGCCCCCATATTCAGGGTCGCCCATTACGGGGTGGTCGAGGATCTGTTCAAGATTGTCGAGGCGCTGAAGGCGAAGTTAGGGTAGAATTTTCGATTTTAGATTTTCGAATTTTGAATTTGGGTTTGCGATTTTGGGGTTGGGATTCCTTTGGAGGGAGGGGATGGATTTCACTCTTTCAAAAGAACAGCGAGACATTCAGAAGGCGGCGCGGGAATTCGCCCTCGGGGAGTTTTTGCCAGAGAAGGCGATCGAATTTGACAGGAACGAGACCTTTGACCCGGAAATCAGGAGAAAGGCCTGTGAACTCGGTTTTGTCGGGGTGTTCATCGACGAGGAGTACGGTGGCGCGGGCCTGGGGTTTCATGAACACTGCCTGATCACGGAAGAGTTCTGGGCTGTGGACGCGGGCATGGGCAACGCCGTGATCACAGGCACCTTCGGAGCTGAACTGTTGCAACTGTTCGGGACGGAAGAGCAAAAGCAGAGGTACCTTCCCCCCCTGGTCACGGGCGATGCGATCATCGGTACAGCCATAACCGAACCCGATGCCGGGTCCGACGTGACCGGTGCCATCACCACGGCTGTGAGGGATGGCGACGAATGGGTGATCAACGGTTCGAAAATGTTCATCACCAACGGCACCATCGCCAAGTACCTCAACGTTTTCTGCCTCACGGATCCTGAAAACCCGGACAGGCATCAACGGCACAGCTTTTTTATCGTCGAGACCGACAGGCCCGGTTACCAGGCGAACAAGATTCATGGGAAACTGGGGATCCGGGCGAACGACACTGCGGAAGTCTCCTTTTCGAATTTAAGGATCCCTGCATCGAACCTCATCGGCCGGGAGGGAAACGGCTTCAAGGAGCTGATGGCTTTTTTCAACCTCACCAGGCTACATATCTGCGGCATGGCTGTCGGCATCTCGCGAGCAGCCCTTGAGGAAAGCATCAAGCACATCAAGAAGAGGCATCAGTTTGGAGTGCCCCTCGCTTCGTTCCAGGCCCTCCAGTTCAAGGTCGCCGAGATGGCCACCATGATCCGGGCGGCGCGCAATCTTTACTACGAAGCTGCCTGGCTTACGGATCAGGGCAAGATGGACCATGGCGTAACGGCCATGGCCAAGTGGTTTTCAGGGCAGGTCGCGGTCAGGTGTGCGGATGAGGCGCTGCAAATGCATGGGGGATACGGGTACATCGACGAGTACAAGGTCCAGCGCATTTACAGGGATGCGAAAATCGTTGAAATCTACGAGGGTACCAAGGAGATCGAAAAGCTGATCGTTGCCCGGACCCTCCTTCGCCTATGAAAAGGGGCGAGGAGCGACTCGATTGAGGGGCCGATGGAATCCCATCGGCCTTTTCAATTGGTGAATTGGCGGCAGACGCCTCTCATCCCTGCCACCGCGGAAGGCCTCTCATCGGCCCGGGGGCGAACAGGGAACTGGGCATCGAAACCCGGGGGAAAGGGGAAAACGTCAAAGCGGCTCCTGTCAGGGCCGGGGCTTGGGCAAAAGACCGGGATTTGTGCAAAGGCAGCAGGAGTGTTATGATGGCCCCCCGAAAGGGAAGCGGCACCAAGGGTAGGGCCGAAGGGAGAAATAGAGCAGCAAGGAAGGTTGTCATCTTGGTTACAGGGAAAGGAAGCCCTGAGAGCATTCTGTTGGAGGAGGATGTGATTTCCGTGATCGAGGAGGGGACGCCCGCCGAATTGTTTGAAAGGAAACGGGTCCTTGTTCTCACGCCGGATGCCACCAGATCTTGTCCTCTCCCGATGATGGTTCAGGCTCTCCGGAAAACCGTCGGGAGGAGATGCGACAGGCTCGATTTCATGGTCGCCCTGGGGACCCACACCCCCATGTCTGCAGAAAGCATCCTGTCCCTTTACGGCATCGCGGATCGAAGAGAGGATTTTGCCTCTTCCAGGTTTTATAATCACGAGTGGGCTCATCAAGATACGTTTCGTCGGCTGGGATCTTTCAGCCCCCAGGAGGTCGAGGAGCTTTCTGAGGGGCGGTTGCGAGAGAAGGTCCAGATCGACATCAACAAGAGAATCTTCGACTATGACCTCATTCTTATCGTAGGGCCGGTGTTCCCCCATGAGGTGGTCGGGTATTCAGGGGGGGCGAAGTACTTGTTCCCCGGCATTTCAGGAGGAGACTTCCTCCACTTCTTTCACTGGCTGGGAGCGGTCATCACCTGCAAGAAGATCATCGGCATCAAGGACACGCCGGTGCGAAGGATGGTTGACAGGGCGACGGAAAGAGTGCCGGTGCCGATTCGTTGCCTGGCCATGGTCGTCAAGGGCGAAAGCGGACTCTGCGGGCTGTATGCGGGGGATGTGAAAGAAGCCTGGTCCCAGGCCGCGGACTTGTCTTCCAGGATCCACGTCGTGACCAAGAAGAACCCTTTCAAGGTTGTCCTGGGGCGGGCGCCCAGGATGTACGACGAGGTCTGGACGGCCGGCAAGGTGATGTATAAACTCGAACAGGTCGTGGCGGATCAGGGAACGCTGATCATCTATGGGCCTCACATCAGCGAAATATCGAGATCCTGGGGAAAATACATCGAGAAGATCGGGTACCACACAAGGGACTATTTCCTTGCCCAACCGGAGAAGTTCAGGGGCGTCCCGAGAGGCGTGCTGGCCCATCTTACCCACGTTCGCGGAACCGGGACTTACCTCAACGGCGTAGAAAGGTTCGACGTCAGGGTGGTCCTGGCCACGTCGATTCCCGAAGGCCTGTGCCGCCGTATAAACTTGGGATTCATGGATCCTTCAAAGCTCGAGATCCCGGACTATGCGAACAAAGAGGATCAGGGAATCCTCTTCGTGGACCATGCCGGTGAAACACTTTACCGTCTTGAATGACCGAGGAGCGACCCATGACAGCCTTCTTGTCGGAGGATTTCCTGCTTCAGACGGAGACAGCCAGAATCCTTTACCACGGTTTCGCGGAAAACATGCCCATCTTCGATTACCATTGCCACCTGCCGGTCAGTGAAATCGCGGAGAACAGGAACTTCGAGAACCTGGCCCAAATCTGGCTCAAGGGCGACCATTACAAGTGGAGGGCCATGAGGGCCAACGGTATCGACGAGCGACTGATCACCGGGGATGGGAGCGATTATGAAAAATTCGAAGCCTGGGCCACGACCGTACCCAAAACGTTGCGGAATCCCCTCTACCACTGGACCCATCTGGAGCTGAAGCGGTATTTCGGCATCTCCGGGAAACTCCTTGGACCGGAGACGGCGAAGGAAATATACACGGTGTGCTCCGAGATGCTTGGGGCCAAGGAATTCAGCACCCGCAACATTCTTCAAAAAACGAAGGTCAGGGTGGTGTGCACAACCGATGACCCGGTCGACAGCCTTGAGCATCACCTTCTCATGAGGGAAGACCGGACCTTCCCCGTGAAAGTTCTGCCTGCCTTTCGGCCGGACAGAGCTCTGGCGGTGCAGTCCCCGGAAACCTTCAACAGCTGGATCGGGCACCTGGAGGCCTCAGCGGACACGGACATCGCGGGGTATCCGTCTTTTCTAGACGCGATTCGTCGAAGGCATGATTTTTTTCATGAGGCGGGTTGCCGCATGTCAGATCACGGGCTGGAGCACCCCTATTCGGAAGACTTCACGTCAGCTCAAGTAAAAAGGATTTTTGACAAGGCGCGAAATGGGAGAGAGCCGGGGCATGACGAAGCCCTCCGATTCAAGTCCGCCGTTCTGATCGAACTGGCAAGAATGGATGCGGAAAAAGGTTGGACCCAGCAGTTTCATCTCGGAGCATTGCGGAATGTCAACAGCCGCGCGATGAAGGCCCTCGGCCCGGATACGGGATACGATACGATCGGCGATTTCGACATGGCGAGATCGCTGGCGATGTTTCTCGATTCCCTCGATCGCCAGAACAAACTGGCCAAAACCATCCTGTATGTCATGAACCCAAGAGACAATGAACTGGTCGCCACCATGATCGGCAATTTCCAGGACGGAAGCATCCCCGGAAAGATGCAGTACGGGTCGGCCTGGTGGTTCAATGATCAAAAGGACGGCATTGAAAAACAGCTCAACGCGCTGTCCTACATGGGATTGCTGAGCCGCTTCGTGGGCATGCTCACAGATTCACGTAGCTTCCTTTCCTATCCGAGGCACGAGTACTTCAGGCGGGTGTTGTGCAACTTGCTCGGGGAGGATGTGGAAAAGGGCGAACTGCCCGGGGACATGGACCTGATCGGGAACATGGTGATGGACATATGCTTCCGGAATGCGGTCCGCTATTTCGGTATTGACGTGGAATGAAAAAGGCTCTCCCGGAGAAGCGCCGAAGAAAGAAGAATCGAGGGAGGATGAACCGTTCAAACCTGATGGATTGTAGGGTCCTCGTGACCCCTACGAGCTTTGGAAAAGATGACCCCACGATCAGGACGACCCTGGAGAAAGCCGTGGGGGGAGTGATTTACAATCCCATGGACCGGCCCCTCTCGGCTCATGAGCTGGTCCCTCTCGTGAAGGATGTGGACGGCTTTATCGCCGGGCTGGACCAGATCGATCCTTCCGTCATCGAGGCCGCTGAGAGGCTGAAGGTCATTTCACGTTATGGCGTGGGTATAGACCGGGTCGCTGTGGGGGCCGCGACGAAAAGGGGTATTGTGGTGACCAATACGCCGGGTGCCAATACCGTCGCCGTTGCCGAGCTGACCATTGCTTTCATGTTGGCTCTCGGCCGGCAGCTATGCGCAGCCAATCAGGCGACTCGTTGCGGAGAGTGGCCCCGCTATTCCGGGGTGGGTTTGAGGGGAAAGACGGTCGGACTCGTGGGATTCGGGGCCATCGGCCGGGAGGTGGCTTCGTTACTCAGAGGGTTCGGCTGTCGCGTCCTGGTGACAGATCCCTCGGTGAAGGGTCAGGGAGCGAAGGGGTGCGCAGAAGCGTTTGTCACCCTGGACGAACTTCTCGGCTCAAGCGACTTCGTGTCCCTCCACGCCTCACTGAACCGTGGGACCGCAGGCATGGTCGACCGCGCATTCCTCAGGAAAATGAAACACGGTGCATTCCTGATCAATACGGCAAGGGGGGAGCTGATCGACGAGGCCGCTTTGCATCACGCCCTGGAAAAGGGCCACCTCCGGGGCGCGGCACTGGATTGCTTCACCAAAGAACCGCCGGGAGCAGATCACCCTCTCCTGCGCTTGCCCCAGGTGATGGCCACGCCTCATACGGGGTCCCACACGGATGAGGCGACGAACGCGATGGGGTGGATGTCCCTACGGGCCTGCCTGGCGGTCCTGCGGGGGGAACGTCCGCCTGACGTCGTCAACCCGGAGGTTTACGATAAATGATTCAGGTGCTCCCATGAAGGATATCCCCTGGTTCCTCGGAATAGACCTGGGTACGGGCAGCTGCAAAAGCGTTGTGGTTGGCGGGGAAGCCAGGGTGCTCGGCCTTGGTGTGGGCGAGTATTCGGGCACTGATGCGCACGATCGGTGGCAGGAACAGGATCCACGGGACCTGCTGAGGGCTGCGATCGCCTCGGTGCGAAGCGCAGTGGCTCAGGCCCCCGTGAGACCCGGTGAGTGCGCAGGCCTGTCCATCGGAGGCGCCCTCCACAGCGTGCTGGCCTTGGATCGCCGTGGCGATCCCCTGACGGGCCTGATCACCTGGGCCGACGGCCGGGCCGCAAGGCAATCCCAGGGACTGAGAAAATTACCGATGGCCCGTCAGATCTATGAAGAGACCGGGTGTCCCGCACACGGGATGTATCCTTTGTACAAGATCATGTGGCTCCGCGAGGAGCGGCCAGAGGTTTTCAGGCAGGCCTGGCGCTACATCTCCGCCAAGGAATATGTCTTCTCCCGGTTCACCGGAGAGTACATGGTCGATTATTCCCTGGCTGCAGGGTCGGGCCTGCTGAGCACCCATTCGCTCCAATGGAGCCCTTTGTGTCTCGGCCTGGCAGATATCCGGGAAGAGCACCTGTCGCCTCTCTGTTCTCCTATGACGATTCAGCGGGGAGTGAACCCCGATCTCTCTCGCCAGATGGGGATCCCTCCAGAGGTCCCCGTTGCCTTGGGCTCCTCCGACGCGGTGAATTCGAGTTTGGGAGCAGGAGCCGTGCACCCCTGGCAGGCGACCTGTATGGTCGGAACGAGCGGCGCCCTCCGGGTGATATCCCCCCGCCCGATTCTGGATGAAAAGGCCAGGAGTTGGTGCTACGCCGTGGACAAAACCCACTGGCTCGTGGGCGGTGCGATCAACAACGGAGGCGTGGCCCTGTCCTGGCTGAAGGATTGTCTGAATCAGGTGTTCCCGGAACAGAAAGCGTTGTCTTTTGAGGATATCCTGGCCCTCGCGGGTCAAGCACCTGCGGGAGCGGGCGGTGTCATCTGCCTGCCTTTCATTGCAGGAGAGCGAAGCCCCAACTGGAACCTGAACGCCCGGGCCGCGCTGTTCGGGATGACCCTTCAGCATGATGTGAGGCACCTGGCCAGGGCTCTCCTGGAGGGCATCGCGTTCCGCTTCAAGAACCTCTACGGCGTGCTCACCGAAATCGGCATTGACGTGAAGCAAGTCATCGCCTCGGGAGGGTTCACGAAATCGGGTTTATGGCTTCAGGTTGTGGCGGATGCGCTCAACCGGGAGTTAACCGTTCCCCTGTGGGGGGAGACTTCGGCCCTGGGGGCTGCATTCTGGGCGATGATCGCAGCAGGGAGAGTAGAGGCCCTTGAAAAGGCGGGTGACTTTGTCAAGCTGGGCGCACCGTGCCGGCCAAAGCCCGACAGGGCGGAGATCTATGACAGGATGTATCCTCTGTACCTGAGACTCTATGAAGCTGTGAGAGAAGCCTTTGACGAGGTGGCCGAACTCCAGGAATGGCTTAAGAAATAGGGACGCTACTCATGGTTGGTCCCAGGAACGATCGTGGGGGAGGGGAAAATGAACCTTGAAGAGCAGAGCGGAGGGTGGAATCTTTCCGGCCGAACCATCGTCATTCCCGGAGGGGCAGGGATCCTTGGGGGTGAAATGGCCTGCGCCCTGGTAGGGTGCGGGGCCAACGTGGTCATCTTGGACCGGGACCTGTCTCGTTCGCAGGCCATGAAGGAGCGTTTTCAGCACGGACCGGGGAGCGGAAAATGGATCCATGCAGACGTGCTCGTGAAGGAAAGCCTGGTCAAAGCAAGAGAGACGATTGGGGATGAATTTGGGAAGGTTTACGGCTTGATCAATGCGGCCGGCGGAAATCATCCGAAGGCCACGACCGGGCCGGAGTGCTCCTTTTTCGATCTCCCGGAGGACGCCCTGAAGCACGTGGTGGACCTCAACCTCGTGGGAACGATTCTCCCAAGCCAGGTTTTCGGCCGGATGATGGCGGATCAAGCAGAGGGGGTGATCATCAACATTTCATCCATGGCCGCGTACCGCCCTCTGACTCGGACCGTAGCCTACAGCGCTTCCAAGGCGGCGGTCACCAATTTCACGCAGTGGCTGGCCGTGCACATGGCCCATGAGTATTCCCCGAACATCCGGGTCAATGCCATCGCGCCGGGCTTCTTCCACACCGCACAGAACCATTTTCTGCTCTACGACGAGAAAACGGGGGCCCTGACACCCAGGGGAACAACCATCATCGGTCACACGCCCATGAAGCGGTTTGGAAACCCGGTGGACTTGCTGGGGGTCCTATGGTGGCTTCTGTCTCCCGGCGCTCGGTTCGTCACCGGTGCCGTTATTCCCGTTGACGGAGGCTTCTCAGCTTTCAGCGGCGTCTGATCGGATGATGAGCAATCGTGGGGTCATAAAGCGGGGTCGAGGGGGACTTCGACTTCTGCGCCCTTTCGCTCCGCCGAAAGGTAGGCGGCGTAGAGAACCCCGACCGAGTCGCTGGCTGCCAGCATTCCGGACTTGGGTTCCCTCCCTGTGACGACGGCTTCCATGAAGTCCTGGATCTCCTGAGGGTATCCGAACAGAAAGCTCTCATCCGGGGCAGGGGTGGACCAACCCTGCTTGGTTCCGATCTTCTCCACAAGGTAGACGTCGGCGAGCTGTTCTTCCTTTGGATTGTAGAGCTCCATGCTGTTGTTAGGGCTGAGATTGCACCGGGACCTGTGGTTGTTGGCGAAGATCTCAAGCCAGTTGTGGACGCCTCCC
This sequence comes from Deltaproteobacteria bacterium, assembly GCA_020060805.1. Lineage (GTDB taxonomy): Bacteria > Desulfobacterota > DSM-4660 > Desulfatiglandales > HGW-15 > JAHECH01. The sequence goes on from JAGUZM010000351.1 coordinate 9,328, forward strand.
ATGACAATCTCAGAGGCAAAGACATCCGACACCATGCCGTCGTCATAGACAAGATGAATCTGGCCATAATCCTCAATATCCCTGTAATCGGTTCTCAGAAACCCTCTGTCCATGAAGCGGGGATTGCGAGTGATTTCATGGGTACGAGCGCTTACGGCTTTAGGCCTGATCGCCTTACCGTGCAAGGTCACCCCTTCAACCTGCTTCAAATAGAGGATAGCTGTCAACGGGTGACAGCTCTTTCCAACGACCGAGCCTCCCCCTGAAAGCCTCCAGATACCGTACGCGGGTGAAGGGCTGCCCGAATGAGACTGGCCTCCGAGAGCCCAGAGAATCTGCCCCTTGCTCTTGGAAAGGATTTCCGCTTCTTTCTGCACCGCGGGGGCGTAGACCCAGTTCTCGGCATAGCAGAGCTTTTGGTTGCTTTTCAGGGCGGCGGCGATGACCCGCCGTGCGCTGGCAAGGGCTTCTTCGAGCATCTTTTGTTTTGGGAAACGGTTGCCATGAAAGGAATCGTCCCCTTCCGGACCATAATAACCCGTAAAAGGTTTCTCAACGATCACATGCTTGCCGGCTTCAAAGGCAGCTATGGAAACGGGTTCATGCGCGTACCCGGGGGTGCAGTTGTCGATGACGTCCACGGCCGGCAGCATATCCTGAAGGGATGGGAAGGGCTGAATCTGCCGTTTTGCGGCAAAGGTTTCGCGATGGTTTTGATGAGGGGAAGTAACGCCCACAACCTTCACGTCGATTCCTGTGACCCTCTTGTAAGCCTCATAATGAAAGACAGCGGCGTTTCCGCTGCCCACGATTCCGACGCGAACGGGTCTTTCCATGACCGTACCCCCTTGCCCGGGCAAACCTCGATGTTCATCAGATTCGTAAACAAAACACCCTGAAATGTCAAGATGGCACCCTTCGGGGGAATCTTGGAAAAAGGTTGACAGGGTTCACAGGGGATGCTATCCATTGGACGGGTGGTCAGACCATTTGGCCAACTTGACGAAAGCCGTGCCCACAGGGAGGTGAGGGCAAGAAGGGCTTCATTCAATTCTGACCGCGCGGAAAAGGAAGGGTTTAGAAAAGGCAGGGCGGAGGCCGAACAAGGTGAACCGAACAAGGAAATCAAAAAATCTTTTCTCGGCGGTCACGCCGAGCAAGATCCCCGATGTCGTTTACAAACAGCTGGTGTCACTCATCACGAGGGGCCACCTGAAACCCGGCGAGAAGCTTCCCTCGGAGCGAAGCATGGCTGAGGAACTGGGGGTCAGCAGGCAATCCATCAGGGAGGCCATCTACAGGGCAAAAACGGCTGGCCTGATCGATGTCAGGCAGGGGGAGGGCACCTTCGTCATTTCCTCGCTCAAAGGCAACATGAGGAC
>JAGUZM010000078.1 GCA_020060805.1 Deltaproteobacteria bacterium
CCACGGGAGATACCCCGCGCCTTCGGGGTCGCTTCTGAGAAGGAGCGCATTGGCGACCACCATGGCGAGGGCACCTGCCCCGAGAAAATACCAGGCGTGACGCCAGGTGAAGTTGTGCAGAATCCAGGGAAAGGCTGCCCCCATGGCCGCGAAACCGAGGCCATAGCCGGGGGAAATGATGCCGAGGGCAAATCCTCTCTTCCGGGGTGAAAACCAGCGCTGGACGATCGCAAGAACCGGGGTCCACATGCCGGAAGCGCCGACGCCGACGACAGCATAAAACAGGCATGCTGACCAGAACTCGCTAATGGTCCCCATGAGGAGGACGCCGATTCCGAGGATGAGGCAACAGATGGTGATGACCCGCCGGGCGCCGAAGCGATCGGTCAGGTAACCGCTGAACGGGGTAATGGCGATGTAGGAGAAGAGGTAGGCGTTGTAGATGGAGCCGCCGGCCGTTCTGCTGAATCCCAAGTCAGCGATCATTTCGGGCAGGACGACGCCGTACCCGATTCGAACCGAATAGTTGATGAAAAAGTCGACAAAAACCGTTGCGAGAATGATCCATGCCCAGTGAAACGATACCCTGGCTTTTTCCATGTCGCCTCTTCTCCGGCCTAAAAAGGGTGGATCACGGGCTACGCTTCTTCCATATCCGCAGTCCAGGAGACATCGATGCAATTCTTGATCGTTTGATAGGCCGGACATTTCTCGGCGTAGACGCCAAGAGCCCTTTCCGCTTTATCTCTCAGCCCTTCGGGCAGGTTGAATCGATACTTGAGGCGGATCTTGGTGATCTTGAGAACCCCGTCCACATCTTCGATGTCTCCTTCCACCAGGGCCACGAGATTATCCTTTGAAGGAATACCCCGCGCATCCAGCGCGGTGCCTAGGGTTCCCGTGAGTCAGCCTGCGATGCCCGCGATCATGTGATCGAGGGTGGCAGGATACTCGGGGCCCGTGATCTCCCGGCCGTATTTTTCTTTGTAGAATTTCCGAATCCCTCCGTGTATCCCGTAATGGAAAGGTTCGGAGAAGTTTTCAATGTAGGCTGTTCGATGCGGACCTTCGTGCTTATGGATGCGAATCCGGGTGGTATGGGCTAAAGACATGGTGTCACCTCCTCTGGTTTTGTTGAATCGTTTTGATTCGATCGTGTAAGTCCGAATAAAAGAGAACCAAAATACCGCGGAACCGCAGGGTAACACATCTTCATGGTGAATGCCACAGGGTCGCGTTCCAGGGAGGACCCTTTATTCGATGAGGGAGAGCGGCCTGCTAGGCAGCCATCAGGATGTCGAAGCTTTTTGGGCCGCAATTGAAGAGGAGATCCAGGGCGGACAAATTCGCGATGAACTCCCCCCATAGTTGAGGATAGACGGGAGTGGGAGGGGTGAAGTATTTCACCTCTATTCCCGCGTCTTGAAAGGCTGCCTCATGGAGGTACTTTTTGGCCGGCCTTTGAGCAAGGTACTGAGAGGCCCCCAGACGCTTACAGACTTCGATGATCCGATCGGTTCCTTGGGACACGATACCGAGGCTGGAGAGAAGGACGATCCTCGTCCGGAGTCCGAACGCGTTCATCAGGTGATGGATGATGGCCAGGTTCAAATCCAGGACCCTTTCGAACTCCTCCGAGAACGCCTTTTCAAGAATCCGGCTGTGTTCATCAAAATAGGGGGATTTCATGTAAGCCGTCTGAAGGCTGAGGAGATGTTTTCTTGCCCACGGTCTTTCATAGCAGATCCTGACCTCGTCAATTCGCTGCAACCCGAGACCTTTCTTCCACACGGGCACGGTGATCCACAGGGGTCCCTGATGGTGTTTGAACCGATTCCTGGTCACCCATGTCGTTCCTCTGGGAAACTGTACCTCATCCAGAATGACGAAGATATCGGACAGGGCTATTTTGTAGAAAAAACCGCAAAAAGGCGCAAAGTAAGGCTGGTTCGTGGATAGGATCATGAGTTGGGTGCTCTCGAGCGGGGTGAAGCATCCACAGGAAAAAAGCCGAAACCACGAAGGAACAAAAACACCAAAAGAGATACGTGCGTCACGTGAAGAACGATGATAGCAGATTAGGCGATGTTGCATGAATTTTCAATGTCAATATCAGAGGAGTTGAATCATCCTCTTAGAGGTATACTCAGCCACGTCTGCCAACCCGTCAAGAGGCATGAAGGATGGGGCGTTTGAGGAAAAAAGACAGGAGACGGAAGCGGGGAAATCCTCATCGGCCAGGTAGAAGACGTAGCAAAGGGCGATCTTGGGCAAGGGGAAAAGGAGCAGAGAAAAATCCCCGGCAACCCCTGCCGGATGGGGGTGGCCGTCAAAAAAAGCAAGAATCCTGTCCCCAGCCTCCTTGATCTTCGGCACATGGGGCAAGAGTACGCGCTCGCTGTTGATCGCAAAAGCGCCGTGATAAGGCATGGTGCCCGGGATGTCTTTGAAGGATTTGAAAGGAGCTGTTTGGAGGGCTCCTTCATTCGCTTGGAGGGCATACAGGGAAATCAGGAGCCCTTTGGGGCCGAAATCAGGAATGCCTGAAAAAGCGATGTGCCCGGGGCTCAGGGCACAATCTTCTGCAAAGGCCCTGAACCGGAATACGGGGCCTTCTTTGGTTGCCGGCAGGTTTTGCTCCAGGGTCTCCACAGGGCCGGCGTAAATCCGATCGAGATTTTCACGGATGGTTTTTTCATATGCCGTGGTCATGGGAACCCCCATTCAAAGCATAGAAGGTATTTACTTCATTTACAACCCTGTCACTCGCTTCTGTAATTGCCAAAAGGGAGCGGGGTAAAAGGGATAAGGAGGCTGCCCGGCAACGTCATTCCGAGGCCTTAGACGAGGAATTTTGGTTCTCCAGGTTTTCGGATTCCCAAGATTTCTCCCCCTGTTTTCACAGGGGTCGAAATGACAAGTATGAGCCCTGATCAGGTTGTGGGACAGGGTCTGAGGGGCGGTTGAGGGGATGAGATCTCTAGGTGGGCTTGATGAGGCTCGAGATGGGAACCCAGGCGATGTCAGGCTCTTTATTCCTGGCCAGGAAAGTCCGGATAGCTTTGACGGTTTCAGGGAAAGGGTGACCGATGCCCACGGCATGGCCGTGCTTCAGGGAATACCTCTTCAAATGGTGGAGCTGGCGAAGGATCGCGGCCTCTTCTGAAATGTGATCGAGAAAGAAGTCCCTCGCCGTTGCGGGCAGGTGGAGGTGTTTTGCCGTCTTATAGGCCATGGAGCGGTTGGTCGTCAGGCTGTCCACAAAGAAGAGGCCGCGATCCTTCACGACGTGAAGGGTGTCTGATATCTCTTCCTGGCAGGTGGTAAACCTGGAACCCATGTGGTTATTCACCCCTGTCACATGGGGGATTTGGGAAATATTCTCTTCCATTATTCTCACAATCTTGTTAGACCCATAACCGACGTACAGGGCGCCAGGGCCAGGGTCGAGGCACGGATCAGATGGTTCCATGGGCTGGTGGAGCATGATCTCGTGGCCCTCTCCGTGGATGATCCCGGCCGCCTCTTGCGACTTGGAAAGCCGCGGGAGTACGGCGAAAGTCATGGCGATACCGAGATCAAGAAAAGGTGTCAGCCCGGAGAGATTGGCTCCGATATCGTCAATGATAAGGGCAATGCGGGGTTGGGTGTTAGAAGCGGGTTCAAGGGTGTCGGAGGCTTGGGATTTGGAAAAAGGATTGAACCCGAAGAAGCTTCCTAGTAGAAAAACCGCAGTTCTGGATAAGAACTCTCGTCTGTTCATCCTCGTCTCTGCGTTTCAACAAGGAAGACCCCCAAGGGGGGACCTTGAAAAGGATTTTATGAGCGAGTACTATAAATTGCGGAATAAGTCAAGAGAAAACACAATATATGGTAGTTCATTTTGAGCAATCGGGATAGTGTGCTGGATTTATTAAGGAAATAGAAATTGTATTAGGCCCAAGGCTTTGCCACATGATGTTGTGGTTAACCACCGGGGCGGATGAAGGGCATAAAAGGAAGAGAGTTGGAGGACGAAAGGGGCAAATCGGATGCGGGCTGAGGATAAAATCCCTTTTACGGCGCACCTGGAGGAACTCAGGAAACGTCTGATCGTCTGTTTCATCGCCATCGGGATCGGGTTTTTCGCAGCCTACGGGTTCAAAGAGAAACTCTTCGTGATTCTGATGAAACCCCTCCTTGCAGCGCTGGGACCTGGGGAGAAACTCATCTTCACGGGCGTCCCGGAAGCCTTCTTCTGTTATCTCAAGGTGGCATTTCTCGCGGGTGTTCTCCTGGCCATGCCGGTGATCATGTATGAGGTGTGGTTGTTCGTGGCCCCCGGCCTTTACACCCATGAAAGGCGTTTTCTTGCACCCGTGGTCATTCTGTCCTCTTTCTTTTTTGTGGGAGGCGCCCTGTTCGGTTACTTCATCGTCTTTCCTTATGCCTTCAAGTACCTCATGAGCTTTGCCTCGGACTATGTCAAGCCGTTGCCCTCCATGAGAGAATACCTGAACCTCTCTTCCATGCTCCTCCTCGCCTTTGGCCTCATTTTTGAGCTGCCCCTGTTCCTGACCATGCTGGCACGGATCGGCGTCGTCTCCCCGGCTTTTCTCAGGAAGAATCGGAAATACGCCGTCCTTCTGAGTTTTGTGGTCGCAGCGATGCTGACACCCACACCCGATATCGTGAACCAGCTCCTGATGGCAGGGCCCTTGATCGTTCTCTACGAGGTGAGCATCCAGGGTGCGCGGGTGTTTGGGAAGAAAGCAAGGGCGGAAGAAGAAGAGGATGTCTCTAAAGAAAAGGAGCCTGAAGGCGATGAAAAGGCCTGACCTTCTCAGAACGATGAGAGGGGACGCGGAAAAGATTTTTCTCGCCGCAGTGGAGCGCGTGAACCCTTACGAAGCGGTCAAGGGCTTTGTGCGTCGGGCAGGGGGGAAGCTCATCCTGGGCGGTTTGGGCCGGGGGGAAACGGAAATCGACTTGGCCCGGTTCGATTCCGTCGTGATCGTGGGGGGTGGAAAAGCGACTGCTCCCATGGCGAAGGCCCTTGAGGACCTCCTGGGGGAGAGGGTACGAAAAGGGGTTATCAGCGTTAAATACGGGTTCACGGAGAAGCTCTCCATCATAGAAGTCATGGAGGCGGGCCATCCGATTCCTGATGAGAACGGCGTCAAAAGCACCCGAAGGATCCTGGATATTCTCAAAGAGTCGGGGGAGAGGGAGCTGGTCTTTTCACTGATTTCCGGCGGCGGGTCGGCCCTTTTGCCGCAACCGGCAGGGGGAATCACTCTTGCGGAAAAGCAGGCGATCACCAAGAGCCTTCTCGACTGCGGGGCGACCATAGAGGAAATCAACACCATCAGGAAACACATCTCCGCTGCGAAGGGGGGGCAGATGGCAAGGCTCGCCTATCCTGCGACAACGGTCAACCTGATGCTCTCCGATGTGATCGGCGACCGGATGGACGTGATAGCCTCTGGCCCATTTGTTCCCGATCCGAGCACCTTTGGAGAGGCTTGGGAGATCATCGAGAAGTACAAGCTCCGAGACGTTCCTGAGAGCATCAGGGCGCACCTGCAGATGGGCATGGAGAAGAAATTGCCCGACACGCCCAAGGAGGGCGACCCTCTGTTCGAGAAGGTGCACAATTTCATCATCGGAAGCAATATCCTTGCCCTGGAGGCGGCGAGAGCCGAAGCTGAGATCCGGGGGTATCGACCGCTGATTCTCTCCTCCACGATTCAGGGGGAAACGAAGGAGGTGGCAAAAGTTCACACCGCTATCCTGAAAGAAATTCTTGACTCAGACAATCCGGTTCCTCCTCCGGCATGCATCATCTCCGGTGGTGAGACGACGGTCACGATCAGGGGAAAAGGCCTTGGCGGAAGGAATCAGGAATTCTGTCTCGCTGCGGCCCTGGACCTGGCCGGTCTTCCACCCCGGGCCCTCGTGTTGAGCGGAGGCACGGACGGCAATGACGGCCCGACCCCCGCAGCCGGGGCGATCGTTGACCCTCTGACGGTTGAAGGGGGAGCGGAGGCAGGGATGGATGCCGCTGCGTACCTGGAAAACAACGACTCGTATCACTTCTTTGAAAGGACGGAAGAACTGCTCCTCACCGGGCCGACCAAAACCAACGTGATGGATGTGAGACTCATGCTGGTGAGGTAGCGGCCGTCCACCTGGTGAGGAGATAAGGCTTGGTCAGCTCAAAGGTGAGGCAATCCTCTTCAATCAACTCTTCCACCTGATGGGTGGACAGGTTCGCCGTCTTTCTCACAAAGGAAAAAGTCTTCCCGAAATAGAGAGGTATCAGAGAAGTCATCAATGTGTCGGGGGAAGTGATCTGATCGCGATAGGCAACCGCCATATCGTAGAGGATCCTCGCCCACAGGTCTGTGGGGAAATTGAACACCTCCGGCTTCATCCCCTTCACTTCGTGTATTTTCGCGAACACATCTTTTGCGAAGACCTGTCTCCACAGATCGGCGAATCGGGAAAAACCCTGGTAAAAACCCTGGTACAGGTTCTCTGTGTCCACAGTGACTTCGGGCGGGGCCTCCATTTCGCCCAGGCCGAACCCAAGAATCGCTGTGGGCCTGCTGTATTTCACCTTCATCCATTGGGACTGAAACGGCCCCATCAGGGAAAAGATCGTTCCCACCACCTGCCTGAACATGGGTCCCAGGTCGGCTCCAGGGTCCTTTGCCCTGTGGACCTTCGGCCTTCCCATGAAGGCCTGGCAGACCTGCGCACCTTGATTCAGGGCCAAGACGGTCATCCAAATGTCAATCCCGAAGTTGGCCACCGCCTCATCCCATGCCGGGCCTTTCAGGTAGAGCTTGGCCAGGTCGCCGGTGAACCCGAAATCGCCGCCGATCGGCTGGCGCACCCGCCTTCCGTAAAGGGCTCGGGACAGGGGATAGGCGATTCCATTCGTGATGGTCCCGTCATATTTGTGTCTCACGTAGAGCGGGGCCACATAGGAGAAGCTCTGGAAAAGGGGCTCCCCGAGACATTTGACCCACTCCGGGGTGATGCTCTTGAGGTCTGCATCCACAACCACAACAGCCGTTGCTTCGAGGTCAACCGCTTTCTGGAAAAGATTCCTGAAGTTGTTGCCTTTTCCTTTCACCCCTGGAGGCGTGGACAGATAGATCTTCGGTATAACGGTCTGGGTATCCAGAAAAACCTGCTTGGTGTTGTCCGGGGAATGGTTGTCGCAGTTGATGATCACCGCTTTCTTGTCCGGAAAATACTTGATGAGCCCCTCGCTGGCCTGCCTGACAGGATAGCTGATCGCATCCGCCTCATTGTACGACGGGATGCAGACAACGAGATCAGCCTTGGCGACGCCTGCTGGGTTTACTTCTGCCTCGAACATGCTAACCAAGACCTCCAATCGTTTTTCCGGCCAGGATGCCTGAAACAGCCCTGTTCCACCCTGCAGGCCCTTTTTCTTCGGTGACGATGATGGCCGGGATATCTTTTTCAACGCCCGGATAGGACTGCCGGGAACGGACGAGAAAGGGATGGTCCACCTTTCTCAACATATCAATGTCATTGGGGCTGTCCCCCAGGCCGACGGTCGTTATGTGCGGGAGGGACGCCCTGTACCATGAAACGAGCCTCTCAACAGCCACCCCCTTATCCGTGTTTCCGTGAAGATGGTAGAAACGGCCGCCAGCCGTAACCCTCAGGCCCCTCTTTTCCGCCCTATCCCGAAGAGAGCGGATGTCCCCCGCCCCTTCGTCCTGAACGATGAAAGGCTCATCATATTCCCGCATGGCAGCCAGGCGCGCCGCTTGACGATCAAGGGCGGTGAGGGAAGAGATCTCTTCCAACCCCATGTCTGAAAACCCACGGATCGCAAGGCCCAGCTCTTTCCTGATTTCTCGGAGTGATCTCACGAGGAGGTCGTAGGGAGCGCCCAAAGAGAGCTTCCAGAGGCCTTCAGAGAGAGCGGCTCCTGCCGGCGGCGGGGGAGTGGATCCAGCTGGGAAAAAAACGCCTCCCCCGTTCTCCGAGACGAAAGGATAAGTGAGGCCCAACTCGAGGCGGAGGGGATTCATCTCAGCCCGTGTTTTGCTCGAAACCAGGATCACAGGGATGGATCGCCGTTTGCAGAGGTCGAGGCCGGGTTGCGCTTCAGCCCAGGTGTAGGTATCGTGATCCAGCAAGGTCCCGTCAAGGTCCGTGAAAATGAGAAAGCGGGGTGTGCCGATGACTCCATCGGTTGGAGACCGGCCATGGGATCCCGTGTTGGGTGGTTGGGATGAAGCGGGCTTGGTGGTCTGCACGAATCTTGATCCTTTCAAAAGCGGCGTGATCCAAAGCGCCTCGGGTCAGCCTCGATACCCCCTCCGCACGGCCTGAAAGGGCTGCAGCCCGAAACCCGGTCCCAAGGGCGACGGGGGCGGAAGCGAGCCCAGCCCTAGAAAAGCCGACCCTGGGGCAATTCGCTGTCGTCCATCGGGATGCCGAAGTGGGTGTAGGCGAGCTTTGTCGCCATCCTGCCTCGAGGCGTTCTCTTGATGTAACCGATCTGAATCAAGAAGGGTTCATACACATCTTCGAGGGTATCTTTCTCCTCGCTCACCGCTGTGGAGAGGGTGTCCAGCCCGATGGGACCGCCGTTAAACTTCTCGATGATCGTCAGCATGATGAGGCGATCCATTTTATCCAGGCCTCGGTCATCGACCCCGAGCATATCGAGGGCCTGCTTTGCCACATCCGGGGTGATCACCCCGTCCGCTTCGACCTGGGCAAAGTCACGAACCCGCCGCAGGATCCGGTTGGCCACTCTCGGCGTGCCCCTGGACCTCCGGGCGATTTCAAAGGCGCCCTCGTTCGTTATCGGTATGTCGAGGATCTGGGAAGATCGTTTGATGATCTTCTGAAGACTCTCAGCCTCGTAGAACTCAACCCTCAGAATGACGCCGAAACGTTCCCTCAAAGGAGGGGTCAAGAGGCCGGCTCTGGTTGTGGCTCCCACCAGGGTGAAGGGGGGAAGGGGAATCTTCATGGTCCGGGCCGAAGGACCCTGGCCGATGATGATGTCCAGCTGGTAGTCTTCCATGGCAGGGTAGAGGATCTCTTCAACCACGTGGTTAAGCCGGTGCACCTCATCGATGAACAGGACATCCTTAGGCTGAAGGCTCGTCAGGATCGCGGCCAGGTCTCCAGGCCTTTCGATCACAGGTCCGGATGTGCTGTTGATGTTCACCCCGAGCTCGTTGGCCAGGATATGGGCGAGCGAGGTTTTTCCAAGGCCGGGGCTTCCGTGGAGCAGGACATGATCGAGGGCATCGGAGCGTGCTTTGGCCGCTTCGATGAATACCCTGAGGTTTCGCTTGAGTTCCACCTGGCCGATGTACTCCTCGAGGGTTCGGGGTCTCAGGCTCACCTCTCCGGAGATCTCATCGAGGTCGGGTGCTGGATCGATGATCTTTTCTCTCATGAAAACCCTTCTCCAGCGTTAGGCGATGATTCGCAACGCCTCCTTGATCAATGTCTCCAGGCCTGCATCTTTGGCCCTCGCCCGCGCCCTGTCAACAGCCCCTTTTGCCGATTTGGATGGGTATCCGAGATTGACAAGAGCGGACAGGGCGTCGTTGTAGACCCGTTCATCCTCTCGGGTGACGGAGGGAGCGGCGAGGGGCTCCGCGTCTCCCCTTTTTTTCAGGGCTTTGTCTTTCAGTTCCAAAGCTATCCGTTCAGCTATTCTTCTACCCACGCCGGGGATGGACTGCATCCTGGCAGCATCCCCGTTGGCCATCGCATCCAGAAGGTCCACAGGGCCGATCCCGGAAAGGATGTTGGTCGCCAGCCTGGGGCCGATTCCTGAAACGGAAATCAGGAGCATGAAAATCTCTTTCTCAAGAGAGGTGTGAAAACCAAAGAGCATCAGGGCATCTTCCCGGACATGGGTGTAGATGTGAAGGCTCACCTTTTCATCCTTTTCCGGAAGGGCGTAAAAGGTGGAGAGGGGCACCGAGACTTCGTAGCCGATGCCGTTATTGTCAATGATCACGGAGTGGGGGATTTTTTTTCTCAATATACCGGTGAGGTGTGCGATCATGTCATTCAAACGTCCAGGGGGAATGGAGATCCCTCCGATTCCTGCCCTTCCCTCCTCCCCTTCATTCAGGATTTCAAAGGGTATCTCGTCCAATTGAGGTGGCAAATGGCTGCGGCAAGGGCATCCGATGCGTCAAGGGAAAGGCTTCCTTTGAGCTTCAGGATCATCTGGGTCATCGCGCGGACTTGCTCTTTAGACGCCCGGCCATAGCCGACCACGGATTTTTTTATCTCCAAAGGGGTGTATTCAAAGATCTTGACACCGCCGCGCACCGCCGCGATGAGGACGGCTCCCCGGGCATGGCCGATTTTCAGGGAGCTCTTCACGTTTTTCTCATAGAACACGTCTTCGATCGCCATCTCCTCGGGCCGGTATTTTTCCATGACCTCGGACATGGCCTGAAAGATGGCATGGATTCTTTGATAGAAAGGCAGACGGGGGGAGGGTGCGATGGTGCGAGCGTCAATGCAGGTCAACCGGTTCATTCTCTTCTCGATCAATCCGTATCCGGTCACCCGTGAGCCGGGATCCACGCCCAGCACCAGCATCAGCTTCTCGCCTCCATCACCTCGTCAGGGATGTCGAAGTTGGCATAAACATGGTTGATGTCATCGTTGTCTTCGAGGGCTTCCATGAGGTTCAGCATCTGCTCGGCTTTCTTTCCCTGGAGTCGCACGAGGTTCTGGGGAATCATCGCGATTTCAGCAAGGCTGTACTTGAGCCCTGAGGCGTCAAAGGCCTTCTTGACTTTCTCAAAGTCCGCAGGGTTCATGACCACCTCGAACTGGTCGCCTGCCTGCTTCACATCTTCCGCCCCTGAATCGAGAGCGATCTCCAGGAGTTTTTCCTCTTCCGCAACTCCTTTATCAAAAGTGATCACCCCTTTCTTTTCAAAGATCCAGGAGACGCACCCTGGAGCGCCCAAACTTCCCCCGTGACGGTCGAAAATATGCTTCAAATCGGCAACGGTCCTGTTCTTGTTATCCGTAAGGCAATCGATGAGCACGGCCACGCCGCCGGGCCCGTACGCTTCATAGTTGACCTCTTCGTAGCTGATGCCCTCCAGTTCACCGGTTCCCTTTTTGACGGCCCTTTCGATGTTGTCTTTGGGCATGTTTTCAGCCTTGGCAGCGGCAATGGCCTGTCTCAAGCGCGGATTTCCGGACGGGTCTCCGCCGCCGAGCCTGGCAGCGACGCTGATTTCCTTGATGAGGCGCGTGAAGATCTTTCCCCTCTTGGCATCCAGGGCGCCCTTCTTGTGCTTGATGGAAGCCCATTTCGAATGACCGGACATAGATGACCTCCTGCTGATACCGTTCTAATCCGTTAACTTTTGTGGAGTCGATTCAGCCCGAGAAGATAAACTTCTCTGCTCGCCTTGCGGACCGCCGCAGGCCGAATGGTCCGGACCGCTTTAAAGTGGCGCACCATCTCATCCCGCAGCCCCTGGATATCCTCTCCCTCAAAGACCTTGCACAGAAAGCAGCCACCTCTATCGAGGACGGCCACAGCTATCGCCAAGGCACGCTTCGCCAGTTCCATGGAACGGCTCGTGTCAGCCACGTGGATTCCCGATGTTTGAGGAGCCAGGTCGCTGATCACGACATCTCTGGTGCCCAGCTCGTCGGCGAGCCGGCCGGGGTCAAGGGAGAGGACATCTGCTTCCAGAAATCTGAAATTGGGAGCGGAAAACCTGTCAGGTTTCTTGAGGTCGATCCCTACGACTTCTCCCTTCGGCCCGACTTTCCGGCTGCAGTACTGGGACCAGGATCCGGGATAGCATCCCAGGTCGAGGAGGCGGTGGCCCCGCCGGATGATTTTATATTTCTTGTCAATCTCTTCGAGCTTGTAAACCGACCTGGCAAGCCAATTTTCCTCTCGCGCCCGGCGGGTGTAATGATCCTCCCATGTACCTCTTCCCATGCCCCCTCTTGATATCGCCCAGGCAGCGATCGGAACAGCCTCTGCGCTCCGTCCGTATGATGACCTATAAGCTGTTGTTTTTAGCATAGGGCCACTTTCAATGCAAAAGAATTATATCCTTTTCCGCTGAGCGGCGGAGCCCAACCGGGGCTGGCCGGGTCCGGCTGGTCTGTAAAGGTCAGTCTCGGGATGCTCTTGGCCTTGGGGGCGTGCCCCAGCCCCTCATTTTTTCTTGACACCTATACGCAATTTGTCTATATTCCAACGCCCAATGAGATCGCCCATCCGTTTGTTTTGCCAAGTCATACCAATTCCTTAAGTCGCTGTCGTTGGGGACGAGGGGAACGGGCGATAGAGGGGAGTCCCGTCGTCTGAAGGCAAGGTGAAAAACCCTTTAGGTTTTATGAAGACGCTAGAAGAATTCCTGCTTGACAAAAAGCCTCACATCCTGAAAAGATGGTTGCATCTCATCCTTGAAACATATCCCCTTGACACTCAGCGCTTTCTAAAGCATCAAAAAGATCCGTTCCTGAACCCCGTGGGGTCTACGATCGAAAAGGAGATCGAGGTTCTCTTTGTGCAGCTGATCCAGGGCATCAACCCTGAGAGGACCTCTGCCGCCCTGGACGGGATCATCAGGATCAGGGCCATTCAGGATTTCTCTCCTTCCAAGGCCATTTCATTCATCTACCTTCTCAAGAAGATCATCAGAGAAGAGGTGATCCAGGACTATTCGGGACAGCCCCTTTCAGAGCTCCTGTTGGCGTTTGAGTCGAGGTTGGATGAGATGGTCCTCCTCGCCTTCGACATCTATTCCAGGTGCAGGGAAAAAGTGTACGAGATGAGGGCGAATGAGGCGAAGAACCAGGTCTCCGGGCTTCTGAGGAAAAAGGGTCTTCTGAGTGATCTTGAGAGCTGGGAGCCGGGGCCGGATAAAACCAAAGTCACGTGAGAGCGTGATTCCTTGATTAAGACGAGGTAGCAGTCCATGAACTTCATTGTCGGTATCGTCATTTCCACAGTCGCAGTCCTCATCCTCGCATTGATTCCGTGGGTGGGGGTCAGTGGGCTGAACCTGCACTGGCTTTTCGGGGTGGGCATTCCGTACGCGGCGCTGATCCTCTTCTTCGGGGGCCTGGTCATCCGCGTCATCGGGTGGGCGCGCTCTCCCGTGCCCTTTCGAATTCCCACCACCGCGGGGCAGCAGTGGAGTTTGCCCTGGATCAAACCAAACCCCATCGATAACCCGAAAGACAACAAGTGGGTGGTCTTGAGGATGGCCCTGGAGGTGCTCGCCTTCCGGTCGCTTTTCCGGAACACGAAACTTCAGTTTAACGCAGGGCCGAAGATCGGGTACGAGTGGGAAAAATGGCTGTGGCTCGCGGCCCTCGCCTTTCATTATTCCTTTCTCGTGGTGTTGCTGCGACACTTGCGGTTCTTCACGGAGCCGATCCCATTGTTCGTAACGCTCATCGAGAAGTTGGACGGGCTGCTCCAGACGGGGATCGCGCCGATCACGGGGTACATGCTCCCTGGGATCATGATCAGCGGCTTCGTGCTCCTGGGAGCGGCGACGTTCCTCGTTCTGAGGAGGATTCTGATCCCTCAGGTCCGGTACATCTCGCTTCCAGCTGACTACTTTCCCCTTTTCTTGATCAGCGGGATTGCCCTGACCGGAATCCTCATGCGTTACGTCTTCAAGCTCGATATTGTTGGCGTCAAAGAGCTGACCATGGGATTGGTCAGCTTTCGTCCCACGATTCCCGAGGGCATCGGCGTCCTGTTTTACATCCACCTTTTTCTGGTGAGCGTTCTCCTCGGGTATTTCCCCTTCAGCAAGCTGGTTCACATGGCAGGGGTATTCCTGAGCCCCACGAGAAACCTCTCCAACAACAGCCGATACGTGCGGCATATCAACCCGTGGAACTATCCTGTGAAGACCCACACCTATGAGGAGTATGAGGATGAGTTCAGGGACAAGATGGTAGAGGCCGGGATTCCTGTGGACAAGATGCAGGAACAAGCCGGGTCCTAAGTAAGGATGAAGCGGAAGAAGGAGTCGATATGGCAGAGAAAATCAAACCAGAAGAGATGGCAAGAATCGATCACAGCCCCCCGCTCTACAAAGGCTGGATGGATGCGCCCGTGCAAATAAAGACGGGTATATTCTGTTACGCGGGGAAACCGGCAAACCTCCAGTATCTGGGGCTTCCCAACCCGCGGGAGTGGTCGGTGACGGATGAGGACTGGAAATTGCCGGCCAACTGGAAGGAGATCGTTCTTGAGGGACTGAGGGAGCGGCTCGACAAATTCCGATCCCTGAAGGTGTTCATGGACATCTGCGTCCGATGCGGCGCCTGTGCGGACAAATGCCACTTCTTCATAGGCGGCGGGGATCCCAGGAACATGCCGGTCTTGCGGGCGGAGCTTCTCCGGTCCGTGTACAGGAAGGAGTTCACCGCTGCCGGAAAGATCCTCGGCCAATTTGCGGGTGCCCGGGAGCTGACGGTCCAGGTTCTGAAAGAGTGGTGGTACTACTTCTTTCAGTGCACCGAGTGCCGGCGGTGCTCCCTCTTCTGCCCCTACGGAATCGACACGGCCGAGATCACAATCATCGCCCGGGAGCTGTTGAACCTCCTGGGGCTGAACACGGACTGGATCTCCGCGCCGGCGGCCAACTCATTCCGGACAGGAAACCATCTCGGGATTCAGCCTCACGCGTACAAAGACATGATCGATTTCTTCGTGGATGATATCGAGGAGATCACGGGCGTGAGGCTTGAGCCGTCTCTGAACAGGAAGGGGGCGGAAATTCTTTTCATCACCCCGTCGGGGGATGTTTTTGCAGACCCTGGAACCTACACGGCGATGGGCTATCTCATCCTATTCCATTATCTGCAGGACCTGGGCCTCGACATCACGTGGAGCACCTATGCCTCCGAGGGCGGAAATTTCGGCTACTTCACATCCCATGAAACCGCCAAGAGGCTGAATGCGAAGATGTACGCGGAAGCGAAGCGGCTCGGCGTCAAGTGGATCATCGGCGGAGAGTGCGGGCACATGTGGCGGGTGATCAACCAGTACATGGACACCTTCAACGGGCCCGCAGATTTCCTGGAGGACCCTGTCTCCCCGATCACGGGAACCAAATTTGAAAACGCCAAGACGACCAAGATGGTGCACATTGCGGAGTTCACCGCGGACCTCATCCGACACAAGAAGCTCAAGCTGGACCCGAGCCGGAATGACAACCTGGTCGTCACCTACCATGATTCCTGCAACACATCGAGGGGCATGGGGATCCTTGAGGAGCCGCGGTACATCATCAAGAACGTCTGCAACAACTTCTATGACATGCCTGAGAACACGATCCGGGAGCAGACCTTTTGCTGCGGAAGCGGTTCGGGCCTGAATGCCGGGGAAGATATGGAACTCAGGATGCGGGGAGGCCTTCCCAGGGCGAACGCGGTCAAGCATGTCAAAGAGAAGTTCGGGGTGAACATGCTCTCCTGCATCTGCGCCATCGACCGAGCGGCCCTGCCGCCGTTGATGGATTACTGGGTTCCAGGGATGGGGGTATCGGGAGTTCATGAGCTCGTGGGGAATGCCCTGATCCTGGAAGGAGAAAAAGAGAGAGAAACCAATCTCAGGGGCGACCCTCTGCCGGGCAAGGAGGAGGAAGAAGAGGATGTATGACAAAGAAAAGATACTGGTAGGCCTCGCCATCGGCCTCGTGCTCTTGCTTTTTCCTGTTTTTTACAACGCGGGAAAGGCAGCCAAAGCACCGGAGGCGGTGCTGACGGAACAGGCCAAAGCTGCCAAGGAGTGCGTGGAGCCTAAGGCTTATATGAAGTCCGAGCACATGAAGATGCTCGATGAATGGAGGCAGGAGGTGGTCCGCCAGGACACCCGGTACTACAAGAGCTCCAACGGCAAGGTCTACTACAAGAGCCTCCAGCTCACCTGCATGGAGTGCCATTCTAATAAGAGCAAGTTCTGCGACCAGTGTCACGACTACA
Source organism: Deltaproteobacteria bacterium (assembly GCA_020060805.1). Lineage (GTDB taxonomy): Bacteria > Desulfobacterota > DSM-4660 > Desulfatiglandales > HGW-15 > JAHECH01. Next base: position 16,012 of record JAGUZM010000078.1, read on the forward strand.
TGGGGGTCTCCCCAACGTGTTGGGATTGCCACATCGCGCCTAAGGAGAATGGATAATGGGCATGGATAGAAGAGAATTCTTGAAGATCGCCGGGTGGTCCGCCCTCCTGGGACTGGGGGCGAAGTCGGCTTTTGAGTTCCTCGCGCCGGGAGAGGTGGATGCTTCGCTGCAACCCGCTCCCCTTGTGGGGAAAAAGTGGGGCATGGGCATTGACGTCACCAAAATCGATGAAGCGGTCATGGATGCGTGCATCAAGGCATGTCACCGCCTGTACAACGTTCCCAACATGGGGGATCCCAAAGTGGAACTGAAATGGATATGGAAAGAGACCTATGAGCACGCGTTTCCAGGCCAGGAGCACGAATACGTCGCGGAGCAGTTCCACGGCCAGAACTTTCTGGTTCTCTGCAACCACTGCACCAACCCGCCATGCTGCAGGGCTTGTCCGACGAAGGCGACGTGGAAAAGGGAAGACGGCATCGTGATGATGGACATGCACCGCTGCATCGGGTGTCGGTTTTGTATGGCCGCCTGCCCTTATGGGGCGAGGAGCTTCAACTGGGGAGACCCTCGGAGAGCGCCGAAAGAGCTCAACCCGGATTTTCCGACCAATCGGGAATTGCCCACCCGGTCGAAGGGAGTGGTGGAGAAATGCCAGTTTTGCGCCGAGAGGCTAGCGAAAGGGCAGATTCCGGCCTGTGTCGAGGCGGGCAATGCGGTCAGTCCGAATGCCTTGGTCTTTGGAGATCTCGACGTGGCTGATTCAGATATAAGAAAAGTGCTTCGAACCCGCTACTCCATTCGGCGTAAACCTGAACTGGGCACAGGGCCCAACGTTTATTACATCATATGAGGTGGTTATGCTCGAGAAGGCACTGAAGGGAAGTTATCTATACTGGGGATGGATCCTGCTGCTCCTGGGGGTCATTGGGATCGGGTTTCTCGTCTACCTGTACCAGTTCTTTGAAGGCTTGCGCGTGACGGGGATGAGCAGGGACGTATCCTGGGGATTCTACATCGGCCAGTTCACCTACCTCGTCGGGGTGGCCGCTTCCGGCGTGATGGTCGTGCTGCCGTACTACCTGCACGATTACAAAGCATTCGGAAGAATCACCATCCTGGGAGAGTTCCTGGCCGTGGCGGCGATCGCCATGTGCGGCCTTTTCATCATGGTGGACCTCGGAAACCTGCCGAGGATGCTGAACATCATCCTGTACCCCAACCCGAGCTCGATCCTGTTCTGGGACATGATCGTGCTCAACGGCTACCTGCTGCTCAACATCGTCATCGGGTGGAACGTGATCGAAGCGGAGCGCAAGGGCATGCATTATCCCTCCTGGGTCACGCCCCTCATCTACATCTCCA
>JAGUZM010000255.1 GCA_020060805.1 Deltaproteobacteria bacterium
GAAAGCCAGGCTGAAATCATGCTTGGGATCAGTTGTGGTTGTGGATGTCCGGAGTCCCTTTTGAAGCGGGAAGCAGGAAATCGATGAAGGCTCTGCACAGGGGGGATTCGCTTCGCCTCTTGTCCTTGATCAAGTAGAAATGACGGGCCATTTGAAGGTTTTTCACCCTCAAGCTCTTCAAAATCCCGGCTTTCAATTCTGTTTCGACCGCGATCGCCGAGAGGATGGAGACGCCGACCCCGGCCTTGACCCCCTCCTTCACGGCCGTGGATGTGCCCAGGCGGGCCACCACCCTGAGAGCATCGACCCCTTTTAGGCCTGCTCTCCGGAGATGTTCGTCGAGCGTTCGCAGGGTGCCTGATCCCCGCTCCCTGGACACAAAAGGCTCATCGGCCATCTCCTGGACTGAGATTTCTTTTTTCCCGGCCCAGCGGTGCTGGGCGGAGACGACAAGGCTCAGCTCGTCCTCCCAGAGTTTATGGCTCAGGAGGTTCCTGTTTCCGCTCTTGCGGCCGATCACCGCGAGCTCGAAATCCCCGGCCAGGACCCGATTCTCTATTTCATCAGAGTCGGCAACCGTGAGGGAGATCGTGATCAGGGGATGCTTTGTTACGAACAGGCCGATGACCTTCGGGAGAATGTACTCCCCGGGAATCGTGCTCCCTCCCACGCGAACTTCCCCTTGTTTGGTGCCGAGAAAATCCTGCATTTCCATCACAGCCGCTCGTTTGGCGTCGAGCAGTGCGATGGCATGCTTGTAGAGGAGTTCTCCGGCCCTGGTCGGAACGACGCACCTTCCGAGACGATCCAGGAGCCTGACGCCGACCATGTTCTCCAGGTTGGCAATTCTCTCGCTCACCGATGCCTGAGCGAGGAACACGGCTTCTCCTGCTTTGGAGAAGCTTCCGAGGTCCACCACCTTTTGAAAAATCTCCAACTGTCGAAGGTCGAAATCGATTTGGAGTGCCTGGGAAGGAGGGGGTTTTTTCACAATCATTCTTCTTCAAAATCGGGTTGGACCCATAACTCAGAAAAATCCTCATCACGAAAGCACGAAAGCACGAAAGGAACAAACATTTCATTTTTCGTGTTTTCCTGATTCGAGTCTTCCGAGATGTGCCTTTGTTTTTCTCTTGACTTGCGCCTTGTACCGTGCCCCGTGGTTCTTGTCTTATGACTTTCCCGCGTACCTTGCGCCCTGCACCGTGCACCTTTTCATAGATACCCAAACCACATGGTTTCAACGTCCGCAAAATTCCTGTGGACCGATTCCGCGCCGGACACCATGTCGCCATGGCCGGGCAAGAGGTGTTCGACGTCAAGTTGGGACAGCCGTTTGATACTCTCTTTCAGTTGCTCGCCGTTTCCTCCCGGCAAATCGGTTCTCCCCAAGCCCTGCTGGAAAACCACATCACCGCAAAAAAGGGCCTTCTCCTCAGGCGAGTAGAGACAGATGGACCCCGGAGAATGGCCAGGGGAGTGAATCACCTGAAATGCCTTGTCCTCCACCATGAACTCTCCCTCTTTCAGCAGAACCTGGGGCTCAAACCCTGAAAGCCCCATCCCCGATCCGTAGTGAGGGGCGACTGATCTGATGAATTCAACCTCGGAGGGGTGCATGGCAATCAGCGCGGCATAGCCCGAGAAAGCCTGAACGCCCTCCATGTGGTCCGGGTGGGCATGGGTGACGACGACGAGGTCAATGTCTTCGAGGGTCAGGGAAAGCTTCGCGAGATGGTCTTTCACATACCCGAAAAGGTGATGGTGGCCCGGGTCGATCAGGATGTTCTTCGACCCCTTGATGAGATAGGTGTTTGCGTTGTTGACCCTGAAATCCCGCCACAAAAAGGCGTGAATATTTTTCGTCACTTTCATGGGCACGCGGAACGATCCGTTCCAAGCCTCCTCCTGGGATTAGAGACCGGTGAGGGCCGGTTTGCCGTACGCCAGGACGTCACTGAGGGTCGTGTTCTTGAACAGCTTCACCATTGCGGTATGGGCCTCGCCCCACACCGGTCTTATCGGGCAGGTCGAAACATTCGGGCAAACGCTCTCATCCGTGAGGCAGTCAACCAGAGCCATTTTAGACTCCAGGAGCAGGAGGATTTCCCAGAGGCTGATCTGGTCCGGGGGTCGGGAGAGCATGTGGCCTCCCTTGGGACCTCTCACGCTCGTCACCAGTTTCGCCTTTTTCAGGGGAATGATGATCTGCTCGAGATATTTTATCGGGATCTCCTGATGTTTGGAGATTTCGGTCATGCTCAGAGGCCCTTTTCCATAATGCTTTGAGAGCTCAAGCATGAGTCTCGTGCCGTAACGTCCTCTCGTGCTTAATTTCATGATCGGAAAACCTTCGGTTGGGTGAAGGGGGTGTCGGGTTCCATTTCAGGCTCCTGCCGTTCTCGGCACGGGATTTTTCGTCCCCCATGCGCAGAGGGAGACAAGAAAGAAATTCAGACTAGTGTAGTGGGCTAATGATGTCAAGCCCTTTGCCGCGCAAAAGAAGGCATCCATTGACAATGTTCATTGAGCTGGTACCCTGAGATGGAGGACGATCAAAAAGTTTAAGGGTAGGCTCTTGAGTTGGCCCACACGGAAACCTGGTTGAGGGAAAAATGTCTTTTGGGGAAGGGAAAAAACCGATGTCACATGAACCTGAAAATGAAATGAGCTGCGGTAAAGGATGTCAAAAGGTGGAGGTTCCCACGGAGGATGAACTCCGTGCGCTCAATGCGATGCGTGAGATCAAGGAAAGGGTAAGGGAACTCAGCAAAAAGATCTCCCACCTCGAATCGAACAGCGAGGGGAAGAGCAAGGAAATCGTACGTATTCAGGGCGAAGTGGAAAGGCTCAAGGAAGAGTGGAAGGAATGGGAGGAAAAAAGGAAAGAAGCGGCGAGGGTGAGGATGATCCTGCTGGGACATGAGGAACCTGATTGATTCCCCTCGGGTATCGGCCGCAGTCTCCCTGGCCTCGAAACACGGCGGCAAGGGGTCTTCTTTGCGGTTGACTTGGACCACCTATTATTCTAAGGATTAAACAATTTCTCCCTGGAGACGGAGGAGCAGAGATGAATTCTAGGCGTGCAACTCAGGGTGTTGGGTTTTTGATCGCTGCGATGCTGACTTTTTGGCCTTGCCTGTCACAAGCCCAGGAGCAGAAGAATTTCTTCACCCTTCAGAGAAGCATCTCGGAGGCGATGGAGAACAGCTACAAGGTTAAGGCAAGGGAGGAGAGAATCGACCAGGCAAACTCAGTCAAGAACCAGGCAAGGGCTGATTTCCTTCCCAAGTTTGGCACCAATTATACCTACAACAGGCTGAGCGAGGTGAGAAGGATTTTTTCCCCCAACTTTGGAGCCCCAATTCCGGTCGGAACAGTGGACAATTACTCCTGGCAGACCTCGGTGACCCAGCCCATCTTCAGAGGCTTTGCGTTAATAAGCAATTACCGGCTGGCGCAACTGGGGATCAACCAGTCTGAACTCGAATTGGCCCTCGAGAAATTGGACCTTGCCTTGCGAGTCAAGGAGGCTTACTTTAACGTCCTTGCAGCGGACAAGGCGGTGGAGGTGGCACAGAAAGATGTGGAATCGCGTACGTCAAACGCCAACGTTGCGAGGAGCTTCTACAATGTGGGCATGATCCCGGTGAACGACCTTCTCAAAGTGGAGGTGGAACTGGCGAACTCAGAGCAGAACTTGGTGAAGGCAAGGAGTGGATCCCAGGTGACCCGATCCGGCTTTAACACGGTCCTGGCGCGCCCTATTAGCGAGGCTGTGGAACTGGAAGACATCCTGAATTACACCCCTGAAAAAGGGACCTACGAAGATCTCGTAAAAGTCGCCTTAACCGAGCGGCCCGAAATCAAGATTCTCGATGTGAGCCTGCTTCAAACTGACCAGCAGATACGCCTTGCCAGGAGCAAGTACTATCCTGAAGTCAACGTCACGTGGCAATATCTCAAGGAGGGGGATGACCCCTCTGTGTCGGGGGATCAGTTTCACACCCAAGACAACACATGGCAGGTTACGGCCGTCGCATCCTGGACTTTCTGGGAGTGGGGAAAAACACATTACGCGGAGAGGCAGCAGGAGAGCAAAAGGAGAGAACTGGCGCAGACGAAGTCGGATGTGGAAGATGGTGTTCGCCTACAAGTTGATCAGGCGATACAAGACCTAGGCGTAGCCGCGAAAAATATCCCCACGACGATCAAGGCGGTTGAGCAGGCTGAGGAAAACCTGAGGGTCAACGAAGAACGTTATAAGGCCCAGGTGACGACGATCACCGAGGTGCTGGACGCACAAACGCTCCTTACCCAAGCGAGAGTAAACTATTACAAAGCCCTGTATGACCACAACCTAGCCAGAGCTAGACTGGAAAGGGCGTTGGGGACCTATTAGGAACCAAAGAAGCACATTTGCTCATGATCCAGCTTTTCCGAGTTTCGAAGGCATTCGGGGCAAGCACGGCCCTGGAAGACATCAATCTCAGGATCCGGAAAGGCGATTTCGTTTTCATCACCGGCCCGAGTGGGGCCGGGAAAACCACGCTCCTGAGGCTCGTTTTCGGGTCGGAACAGCCGACCACGGGCCAGATTTTGATTAACGGGATCAATCTGAACAAGATCAGCAGCACCAAGCTCGATCTCCTGCGCAGAAAAATCGGGTTTGTCTTTCAGGATTTCAAACTCCTTGCCAGAAAGACCGTGTTCCAGAACGCAGCGATCGCGCTGGAAGTGACCGGTGAAAAACGGTTGGTCATTCGCAAGAAAACCCATCAGATGCTGAGGGCGGTCGGGTTGGAGACAAGGGAACAGTCGTTCCCTCTTCAGCTCTCCGGCGGCGAGCAACAAAGGGTCGCTATTGCCCGGGCGATGATCAACGACCCCTTGATCCTTCTCGCGGATGAACCGACGGGCAACCTGGATCCGGAAATTACCCGGGAGATCATGATCCTTTTCCGGAGCATTAACCTGAAAGGGACCACGGTCGTCATTGCGACCCATAACCGGGAACTGCTCAGGAACACGGAGCAAAGAATCATCGTGTTGAACAAAGGCAGAATCGTTCAACAATAGAGTCGGGAATGGCGAAACTCAGGATCTGGGCATATTACGTCAGGAATGCTTTCTTAAATATCCTCAGGAACAGACTGATTCATGCCTTAAGCATCGGCACGATTTCCGTCTCCCTCCTTTTTCTCGGCGCCTTCGTCCTCTTATGGGTTAACGTGAACGCCTGGGTTCTTCAGTGGGGCCAGTCCTTGTCGATTTCCGTTTATCTGAAGGACGGCATTGAGAAGAAGAGTATGGAGAAAATCGAGTCGGCGATCAAGGGCCTGCCGGGTGCGGAGATCCGGGGTTTCGTGTCCAAGGAAAAGGCGTGGAGCAATTTGATCGAAATGCTGGGATCCCAGGCGGCGCTCCTGGACGGCCTGGGCAAGAACCCCTTGCCCGCTTCGATTGAAGTGATGTTCGAAGGTTTGGGAAGAAACCAGGTGGACCCCAAAAGGATCAAAGGGGAACTCGAAAAAATGGAAGGTGTAGACGAAGTTCAGTACAGCGAACAGTGGCTGGCGCGCCTGGAGGGACTTCTCTACATCCTCAAGCTCGCAGGATTTGTTATCGGCGGGTTGCTGGCCATAGCGGTCCTTTTCATCATCAGTAACACCATCAGGCTTACCATCTATTCACGCCGGGACGAGATAGAGATACTGAAACTCGTGGGAGCCACCGACTGGTTCGTGAAAACCCCGTACATGATCGAGGGAGCGATCCAGGGGCTCGTCGGTGCTGCCCTGGCTTTCGCTATTCTTCTGACCATGTACTATCTTCTGCCTTTCAAGACCATCCATCTGTTCGGCTTGCCCATGATGAAGATCGTCTTCCTGCCTCAAGGGCATGCCGTGTTCCTTTTTGCCACGGGGTTTTTTCTCGGGCTCCTGGGGAGCTTCATCGCGATCAGCAGAGCTTTCCGGATATGATATGAACGACGGAAAAGGCACTTCTTCCCTTCTGACAGCACCCCTGAAGCGGGCAGGAAGCCTGTTGCCCCCTTCTTTTGCGGCCGCCCTGCTCCTGGCTTCCTTTCTCTGCCCCCGCGAAGGGTTTCCGCAAACCGAAGAGGTGCCTCCTGACAAACGACAGCAGATCGAAAGGCTCGAAGAGGATCTGTCGCGGCAGAAAGAACAGTACGAGAAGTTCGGAGAGAAAGAGCGAACCGCCCTGGAGCAACTCTCCGACCTGGAAAAGGATATCGAGGAAAAGAGGGGGATCATCAAAGACCTTCGGGATAAGCTTCCAAAAGCGAAGAAAAACCTCAAAGACCGCGAAGCCAGGCTTAAGCAGGTGGAGAACTCCGTGAGGGAGGTGGAGGACCGGCTGGGGCGAAGGCTTGACGCGTTCTATCGCTATGCCAGGAGGGGATACGTAAGAACCCTGGCTACCTCAGAGGGCCTGGATGACCTCAGGCGCAGGATCACGTATCTGCAGTCCATCATGGGCGAGGATTACCGGCTCCTCAAAGACATGATAGGGCTCCAGAAGGAATGCAGGAGACAGATTTCTTTGGCCAAGGATGAAATGACCGAGGTAGACAGGCTGGAGAAAGAGGAAGCGAAACAGCTGGCAGCCATCAAACAAAACCTGGACCGGAGGGCCATCCTCCTGATGAAGATACACAAGGAGAAGGAATTCTACGAGACGGCTGTGAAAGAGCTGGAGAGCGCGGCTCAGGGCTTGAGAGAAACCCTGATCGGGCTTGAGAAAACCCAGGAGCGAAACCGGGATCCACAGAAAGAACTGCCCGCGGATTTTGAGCTTTCAAAGGGAAAGCTCCTCTTGCCCGTAAAAGGAAAGATTGTGAAAGGGAGCGGGCACGCCGGGCTGGGCCAAAACGGGAGCAAGGGGATCTTCATCGAAGGGCCTGTAGGAGGGGAGGTGAAAGCCGTTTACCCGGGAAGGGTTGACTTCTCAGGGCACATCAAGGGGTATGGTGAGATGGTGATCATCAATCACGGGTCTCGGTATTTCACCATCTCGGCACGGTTGTCGAAAAGGAGCAAGGGGGAGGGCGAGATGGTGAAGAGGGGGGAAGTGGTTGGACTTCTTGGCCCATCGGACGGCGCCAGTCAGCCCAAGCTCTACTTTGAAATAAGGAAAGGCGATGTCCTGGTGGACCCACTGAAGTGGCTAAAAGTGCATTGACCTTTTTCAAGCCACTGAGATATACTACAAAGAATTTCCAAACCTTGGGAGTATTGATATATGTTTAGAAGAAATAAGAAATTATCAGTTGAAATTCTCCTGATGATCCTTCTTGTGGGCGGGATCCTTCTGGTCAACGGGAATTCCGGTTCTGTCAAGGCAGGGACAGGAGATATTTACAAGAATATGGAAATCCTGACCGAAGTGATTCGGCAGATAGAAAAAAACTATGTGGAGCCCCAAGACGCCCAGAGGCTGGTCCAGGGCGCCATCAAGGGCATGGTTCAGAGCCTCGATCCGCATTCATCCTATATGACAAAAGAAGAGCACCAGGAACTGATGATTGAAACCAAGGGAAGCTTTTCAGGAGTCGGAATCGAGATCACCTTCAGGGATAACGTCCTCACCGTGGTCTCGCCCATCGAGGGCACGCCTGCCTACAAGGCTGGAATTCAGGCAGGGGATAAGATCATCCGGATAGACGGCAAGCTGACCAATGACATGAGTTTGCCTGAAGCCGTGAAAGCGATCAGGGGAGAAAGAGGGAGCAAGGTGGACCTGACCATCATGAGAGAGGGACTGGAGAAACCCCTCGAGTTCTCTTTGACCCGCGATGTGATACCCATCAAGAGCGTCCGGAGCTATCTCCTTACCCCCAAGATCGGCTATGTCCGTATCTCCACCTTCCAGAGCAGGACAGGGCAGGATCTGAGCGCGGAGCTGGAAGGACTGGAAAAGAGCCGCAAACTGGAGGGGCTGGTTCTCGACCTGCGCAATAACCCGGGGGGTCTGCTGTCGCAAGC
>JAGUZM010000176.1 GCA_020060805.1 Deltaproteobacteria bacterium
CAGAGAAGCCTCTTCGCCCGTGAGGATACGATTGGCCACAAAGTCGGTGTACGAAACACCTGAGCTCGACAGGATTTGAGTATGGTAAAGCTCATTCTGCAATTTCCTGAAAAGATCAGACCCCTTTTCCACGAACTTCCCGTCATGGGTCAGGACATAGAAGTTGCCGAGAAAATAGGGATGGAGGCCTGTGCTGATAATCAAGCAGTATGACCGGCGAACACCGATACCCAGTCTCTGAAATATTTCGCTCACCTGGGTTAAGAATCCCTTATGGGGCGGATTGCCCACAGAGAAAAGGACGCGGGATTCTTCATGGTGCCCTTCGTCCCCTTTTTTCTCGACGTCGAAAAACAGACCGTCATGGCTTTTTCCTTGGTGGTAAAGCCAGAGAACTCTTGCGATCCGTTCGGGAGGCGAGATTTTCACGTAGGATTCGTTGTTTAGCCAAAGCAGCCTCAGGTGGGAGTCAAACTCGGCAAGGTTGAACTCGGGGTAGAACTTCTTCATCGCTGCCAGAACCGCTTTTTTTGTCGACCCAGGGATGTGGACCGCTCCGGCTCTCGCAATCTCCTCATTGCTTTTCCTGTCGAATTCAAACCGTTGGATCTCCAAATACTTGTCTATCCCGGGGAGGGGGCTGTAGGAGTGAGACATTTCTGCATAGGAGATGTCCCTTTCCTGCAGGGTCCTCAGGGTATCGTATATGGAGCCGGGGAGGTCCAGCCTTGCGATGATCAGCTTTTTGTCTTGGTCGGAGAGAACGACCTTTTTTTCCCCTGCCACATCGTTGAGCCTGGAGGCAAGACGAATAATCGCCTCTATCTCCTCTTTCATGGTGATGAAAAAATAAGGATGCATGTTGTCGAGCAACCACTCGATGTTTTTGGATGTGTTCTCTTGCTGGGCCAAGAGCCCCTTGTGGATGTCACGCCTAAGCCCTTCATCCCCAGCCACATAGGCATTCAAGCGACTGTCAAAAGATACTTTTTTCAAAACACTCTTTGCGATCATCTGTTCCTCTCGGACAACCCTTTGACTATTGCAGATCTTTTCTCTCTTGGAAGAACTCGCAGTTCCAGGTTCCTCCCCCTGGTTTTGTCAGGCGGCACGCATAAAGCCTTTCGCACCGCCTGCACAGCCCGACATAGCCCTTGGAAAATCGCTCCTTATCGACGGTGTCGGCCAAAGTCACGGCGGGCACAGGGTCGAAGCGTGTCTCATCCCGTTGAGGATATCCATAGCCGGTGTTGAATTCTTCGCAGAACATGACCGGCCTTCGATGGTTCTTGGGGTATTGACAGGTAGCCAATTCATCGCATGCCTCGCAGATTCCTTGCTTCATGGGCTCAGCATGTCGTGGGCCTTTCCTTTTTTTCATGGTATATGCCTCCATGGAGATTTTTTCTGTTTGTGGTTGCTTCTTGGAAATATGGAGCAAGAGGCGTCTCAAAACAGCGGTATCTAAAGGTTTGACCATATAGTACAGGATGCCAAGGTTGCGGACCCGGGCTTCCATCTCTCTCGAATTCCGGTCTGTCATGGCGACGATAGGAACCTTGAGGCATTGGTGCTTGAAGTGGCCGATCAGGGTCATTGCTTTCATGTCAGGAAGGTTCAAGTTGAGCAAAACCAGGTCGAACCACTTCTTTTGAAAAGCCCCTAGAGCGCTTTCGCCATCACCATAATTCTCAACCTCATACCCCCAGTTCCGCATGTTCCCGGCGAGTCGATCCGCGACCCCGGAGTCAGGTTCGATGACCAGAATATTCATGCTCCCAAACCCTCGTTTTCGTGAATCCCATGGCCGTAGGAAGGAGAGCCTCTGGGCTCTGGGATGGGCCAGGAATACTGATCTTATCCCTTCCTTTCTTCACCCTCGGCTGTGCTCCAACGGTTGAGGCCAGGTCATCCCTTTTCTTTGAGATCGGTAAAGAGCAACAGCTGTGCCATCCCAGGGGCATCATCGCATCATTCGGAATTTGCAATGTTTTTATGAATAGGGGATGGTGTGGGGATTGATGGGGGAACATCAAATTGGGCGAAATCGCTCAAAGATGTCGCCAGATTATGGCCTATGTGGCTGTAAATATGCGGTTAATCTTATTTCGGGCGATTTCGCCCTAATGGGGACATCATATACCGAACTTGCGCATTTTTCTGAAGAGGGCCCTCCTCGAAATGCCCAAGAGGGCTGAAGCCCTCGTTTTGTTCCAGCGGGTTTTTTCCAGGGCATTGAGGATGGCGTTCCTTTCCAGATCATCAACTGCCCCTTTGAGTTGCGTCGTTTCGGCAGCCGCTCCCCCGCCCGGATGGAATGAGTCCACAGGGCTCGTGAAATAAACCCGGTCCACCGTTAGATACCGATGAAGGACGTTCTGGAGCTCTCGGATATTGCCAGGCCAGGTGTGACTGAAAAAGGCCTCCAGAACATCTCCTGGCAGATGAACCGCCTTTCCGCCCTCCCCATAAGCCCGCAAAAAGTTATCGACCAACAAGGGGATGTCCTCCTTCCGTTCTCGGAGCGGTGGCACCGTGATGGGGAGCACATTGATACGGTAGAAAAAGTCTTCCCTCATCCAGCCGTTCTTTACCAGGTCCAGGAGGTTTCGGTTCGTCGCTGCGATGATGCGGAGATCGGATTTCTTAGGCCTGTTGCTGCCCACGGGCAGATAGTCCCCGCCGTCGAAAGCCCGGAGCAATTTGACTTGCATGCTCAGGCTTAACTCACCGACTTCGTCGAGGAAAAGAGTTCCCTCATTCGCAATATCCAAATACCCCAGCTTGTCCATGTAGGCCCCGGTGAACGCCCCCTTCTTATGGCCGAAGAACTCGCTCTCCAAGAGTTCTTCAGGAATCGCTCCGCAATTGACCGTCACGAATTCCCGGTCTCGCCTGCCGCTCAGTTCGTGAATCGCTCGCGCGACGAGTTCCTTGCCAGTGCCGGACTCTCCGAACACACACACACTGGCGTCGCTCCCGGAGGCCTTTAGTATGAATTCATACACTTCTTGCATCAATGGGCTCTTGCCGATGATGTTCCTGAATCTGTACCGCTCCTTCATCGACGATCTGAGGGTGACGTTCTCCCTCCTCAAATGCTCTGTCTCC
>JAGUZM010000607.1 GCA_020060805.1 Deltaproteobacteria bacterium
CAAAAGCCCTACCGTCACCGTCCCAAAACTGCTCCCGATACCGCTCGACGAGGGGCTGCTTCTCGAGATAGGCGCCTGTGTGAAACCATGTTTTCGTCAGGACTGGCGGCATGTGAAATGGTTTTCCGTTGTTAACGAAGGGCAAGTTGGCGCTGTGCAAACCTGGCCTGCTGAACTCCTCGAAAACCTCGGTGTCCAGCTGGTCAACCCGTCCGAACCCGCGAAATTCCCGCTCCTGTCCGTCGAAGAAACCGTGGTGATACCTGTAGGTGGTTACAAGCTTTGTCCTGCTGACATGGTCAATGACTTCGGTCTTCTCAACCACAAGGACAGGGAAGGGCAACTTCGTTGCCCACCGATCCTTTTTTTCTCCCTGTTTATCTTGCAGGTAGAACTTCGTTGACGGCGCATAGCTCACCCGGGTTGTCGCCCCCAGGTTGTTGCTGAATTCAGTCAGGAGATACGGCTTCACCCCGCCGCAGAAGTCGAGGACCTTGTAATTGCTTCCCGCCACCTGGCCGTGGTTGTAGCTCCAGACGAGGGATGTGGTCCCGGTCCCGAGCACGTCCGCAAACCGCACAGCGGAGGGGTCGGTCGTCCAAGGCGTTCCCTGGATGACCTGCTCACCGCTCCAACCATTGCCGGACCTGTTGAACCAGAACCGTACCCTATCGACATCCACGCAGACGAGGTCAGTGCAACCGGAGCCGTCCAGGTCCACGAGGAACAGACGGGCAGGGTCAAAGAGGTGCTCGAAGAGAGGCGCATCGGCCATCGTGACTCGTTTGCCGAAGCGCCCGTATCCCAGGTTCGGCCAGTAATCGATCCTGCCGTTGTGTAAAAGAACGATGTCAAGGAGGCCGTCGCCGGTCATGTCGGCAAGCCGCACACGGCCTGAAGGATCGTTGAAGAAGACATCGGGAAAATCGTTCAGATCGTGAACGCGCTCCGCCGCGCGCGGCGGCGCAAAGCCTTTCTCTCCCAGGCATTCGAACCACAAGAAATGATGATCGTTGGTCAAGAGCGCATCGGTGCGGCCGTCTCCGGTCAGGTCCATCAGGCGCACATTCGGGTCCGCCAGGTCGAAACTCGGCACCTGCTCTATCTGGCGAAAAGACTCCCAGGTGGTCTCAGGTGTCGTCTCGAAAAACCCTTGAACCGGCGGAGCGAGCACGAGCAAGTCGGCCCGGCCGTCGCCGGCCATGTCGGCGAAACTGACTCCAGGTTGGGAGAGGGTGACACCCATCGGCGACGTGTGCATCGGGTGGGGCCGGTCGAAATGGCCGTTGCCGAGGTTCCTCCAGTACCGGAAGCCCGTCGAGAGGGTGTGGAGAATGTCAGGCAAGCCGCTCCCGGAAAGATCCACAAGAGCGAAGTCGGGATGGTTGAGCGAGAAAGGCGGCAGATCATCTCCCTCTGCGCTCAGGGCTTGGTAGCGTTGTTCCTTGGGCCGGAATTCCGAGTACTTGAACGCCACCGGCGGAAGGGCGGACGACTTGAAAGTTCGTTCAACCCTATCCCAGCGAAACCCGCGTACTGAAAGGCTCTCCAGGAACGAGACGTTTGTGTCTGGGTTGGATCGGTAGCGGAATTCCGCTGCTTTGACGAGGGTGGCGGCATCTGGCTTTGCAGGCGGGTCGGCCAACTCCTCCATATGATGAAACATCAGCACGCGCTCGCACCGCCTGAGGGTGCGTATTTCAAACCCGGCTCGGTATACTGAGAAGGGATCATCCCGGAGGAGCCACTTATCAGAGGTCACCTCTTGCTGGCCGGGTGCGGGCCGGTAGGCGGAAGCAGGGTCCCTGGGCAGGTCGCCGTAGTCAAACACCACTTCCAAAAGGTAATGCCGCCCTCTGCGGACCGGGCCCTTTCTGCTCGCCGGAGGAAGCGAGTCCGGCGTATTGCCGTAGTAGATCCGTCGAAGGTACCGCTGGCTGCCGTAGCTCCGGTTCTGCTCGTACATCCGGCCGCCGGCAAACCTCTGGCCTTCTTCCGCGTACTCGTACAGGATGTGGTTTCCCTTGGCATCGTACGTCTCCTCCAGCAACCACTCGAAGACACGCATACGGTCAGGCTGATCCGGGTCCGGATCCTGTATCCGGGCTGAGCGTGAACGGCCGTAGATACTGGTGACATTGTCCTTCGTCGTGGCGTGCCAATGGGTGTCGGGGCTGCCCTTCCTGACCCATTGCTCAATCCTCGCGAAGAGCCCCTCCGTCCGAGGGCGATAGCGTGTGACCGTGTAGAGCCCGTCAGGGCTGTCGAACCTGACGGTGCGCCACTCCTCCCGGGTCCCGGCGGACACGCGTTTCAGGCAGGGGACCAAATCCTCCGCCCCTGACATGACATAGACATCCGTCTCATCGTACTTTGGCAGTCCCTTGTCGGTCTTCCTGGAAATACGGGGAACGGACAGGGACCACCCGAGGCCGAAAGGCCCATTCCCCTGGCCGCTGCTGTACTGGAGGCTCAGTTTTGGGCCGAACCCCGCCCGGCCCGGGGACAAAGGCATAGGTATCGTGAAGTTGCCCGTTCCTGTGAATGCGCTGACCTGGAAGGTCTCACCGATCCCGCGGATGGCGCCCCCGCCTTTCGGCAGCGAAAGCAAATCCTTTGGGGACGCGTTCTGCTTCTGTTCGGCCATGGCAACCACCCTTATCTGCCTACAGGATTGTGCGGCTCCTCAGGAGACGACCGGGCCGAGGGACTGCAGGCCCTGGGAAGGATTTTCTTTGCTCCCTCATCCCGGCATGTTACGTCATCTTTGCGAACGGCGCCGCGTGCGGCTAAGCCCCAGTCTTGGGTTGCTGGATTTGAGGCAAGCTGTACTACGGAAGTTCACAGAATTCGATCGTGGGAACCGGTCTCTTGAAGCTTGTGCCAGCATTTTGGTGGTTTGAACCGCATTTGTAAAGCAAATCGTGCATTTTCAAACATCCCCCTTGGGATGGTTTTCCGTAAATCATCACCCTGCTTTGTGCTGGACATGGGGGGTTATGGCCAAGTATAATTCACGGCAACTGTCAGAATCATCGTCTAATCAGATTCCCAAACACCAAGAAAAGGAGACATGATTATGGCACCTGCAAAAGCGACCAAGAAGAAGAAACCTGTAGCAAAAAAACCAGCCCCCAAGAAAACCTCTACAACAAAGATCGACGCCCTCGCCGCTCAGCTTGCCAGAATCAGCAAGCGCGTCGCTGCGCTGGAAAAAAGCGCCGCTGCGCCGGGGCCGCGCGGCCCAAAAGGCGCTAAGGGAGAAAAAGGGGATGTCGGACCACAGGGAGAAAGGGGATTGCAAGGCCCCCAGGGTCCTCCGGGTCCAAAAGGAGATAAAGGCGATCCAGGCCCCCAGGGTATGCGAGGCCCGCAAGGGGAAAGAGGACTGCAAGGCCCACCGGGTCCAAAGGGAGATAAAGGCGACCCGGGTCCCCGCGGTATGCCCGGTCCGCAGGGCCTTCAGGGCCCGAAAGGCGACCCGGGTCCACAGGCGCCTCCAGGAGCCGGGGAGCCAAAGTATTAAACCGCAGAACCGGCTCGACTCTAACAGTTTAGGCTGGTATTCAAGGGCAGGTTAACAGAGTCACTGCCTCAGGGGAGGGAATTGCGGTCCAGCTCCCTCTCCTAAGACTGCTTTTGGAAGGCGTTCTCAAGCAGGGGACTCCCGCTTTCCCCCTACGGCCTTGACTCGCTCAGCTCCTCTTTAATCAACCAGATCCCCTCTTTGTTTGGCGCAACCAAGAGCGACAGAG
>JAGUZM010000039.1 GCA_020060805.1 Deltaproteobacteria bacterium
TCGAGGGTCCCGAAAGCACCCTGCAAGAGGCCTCAGTGGCCAAGTACGACCGGATCTGCAAAAAGCTTCGCCTGTCTGCCGAGGACCACGTGCTGGAGATCGGCACAGGGTGGGGAGGTTTTGCCGTCCATGCCGCAAGCCGCTACGGGTGCCGGGTGACGACCACGACCATCTCCAGGTCTCAGTACGATCTCGCCCGGGAGAGGGTCCGAAGCGCTGGATTAGATGACCGGGTTGACGTCCTCTTCAAGGACTACCGGGACCTCAAAGGCCGGTTCGACAAACTGGTCTCCATCGAAATGATCGAGGCCGTGGGCCACCACTACCTGAACACTTTCTTCCGCTGTTGCAGCGACCTTCTCACGGAACGGGGCGCGATGCTTCTGCAGGCGATCACGATCGCGGATCATGCCTTTGAAAGGCACAAGAAAGAAGTGGACTTCATCAAGCGCTACATTTTCCCCGGAAGTTGCATTCCTTCCGTAACGGCCATAGGGGATGCCGTCGCCGAGGCCACGGACCTGCGTCTTGTCCACCTCGAGGACATCACTCCTCACTATGCCCGGACCCTCAGGTCCTGGCGGGAGCGGTTCTTTTCGCAACTGGACGAGGTGCGGGCCCTTGGGTACTCGGAGACCTTCATCCGCATGTGGGAGTTCTACCTTTGCTACTGCGAAGCAGGGTTTCACGAACGCTACCTGGGGGACGTGCAGATGCTCTTCACCAAGCCCCTCTGGCGGCGCGAACCCCTTCTTCCGCCCCTTGCCTGATGCAGACCGGGGAGCATTGATCATTGAACATTGAACATTGATCATTGATCATTGAACATTGATCATTGAACATTGAACATTGAACATTGATCATTGAACATTGAACATTGAACATTGGGCATTGAACATTGATCATTGGGCATTGATCATTGGGCATTGAAAACCGTCATTCACCTCTTCCTGAAGCGGTAGTGGGAAACGAGCCACTCCTTGCCGTGCCTGAACCCCCAGAGTTCCGCACAGGCCATGAAAAAAATGCGCCATCTCTGGAACCACCTTTCGGCATGGGCAGGGCCGTAGATTTCCCTGAAAAGGCCCTTGATCTCCTCTTTTCGCGCGTCCAGGCGGCGAAGCCAGGCCTCGGCCGTCTTCTGGTAGTGTATTCCGCTCACACGCCAGTGTTCCTCCAGGACCAGGTGTTCCTGGAAACAGAGGAGAAGATCGTCCGAGGGCATCAGCCCTGCGGTGAAGAAATGGCGACCCATCCAGTCGTCGGCCCCTTCGGTTTCGAAAAGGTATGAGAAGCGGCGGTGGGAGAAGACGTGAATGAAGACTTTGCCCTCCCTCTTCAGCCACCCGCTGACGCGCTCGAGGAGTCTCTCCCAGTTGCGCATGTGCTCGAACATCTCCAGCGAGATGATGCGGTCGAACCGGCGGTCCGTGTCAAAGCGATTCATGTCCGTGGTCATCACCTCCACGTTCGTGAGGGAAAGAGCGCGGGCCCGGGCCCTGATGAACTCTCCCTGGGGGGCGGAGTTGGACACGGCCAGCACGCGGCTTCCGGGGTAATTCCCGGCTACCCATAAGGAAAGGGACCCCCAACCGCACCCCAGGTCGAGCACCTCCATACCGTCCTCCACCTGCGCCCTCTCGCAGGTGAGCTCCAGCATCGCCTCCTCGGCCTCATCCAAGCTCTTCACGGCCGGGGGCCAGCAGCAGGCGCTGTACTTCATGCGCTTTCCCAGGATCTTCTCGAAAAAAGCGGGAGGGATCTCGTAGTGCTGCTCTTTGGGTTTTTGCACCTCCACGGCAATGGGGCTCTCGCGCAGGTGTTGGATGAACCGGCACACCCCGTTTTCCCCGGCCTCGATTTCTTTGCGGGCCTCCTGAGCCAGCCTCCTTCGGTTCAGCATCCTTATGCCCCAGCGGATAAGCCGGTCTGGAATAACGCCCGTCTCGGCCATGTCGATGAGAAATCTCATGGGTTCCTCCCCTTCGGGAACCAGGGGATGAAGGCGCTCGTCCTCTCCTGATACTCCCGGTACTCGGGCCTCGTTTCCACGATGGTTCGCTCCAGGAGCGTGACCCCGGAGACCCTCAGGAGCAGAAAGGTAATCGTCAGAGGGCTGATGATCGCCCACAGAGAAGAGGGCGTTGCCAGGGTGATAAAGTAAATCCCCCACCACATCAGGCATTCGCCGAAATAGTTGGGATGCCGCGTGTAGCGCCAGAGACCCCGGGACATTACCCTTCCCCTGTTGGCAGGGTTCGCCTTGAAGGCCGCCAGTTGATGGTCAGCCACGGCCTCGAAAAAGAACCCGACGAGCCAGAGGAGAAAACCGGCCCCGTCGAGCCACATCAGCCGGTCCGGGTGTGGAGACCACTGGCCGGCCTGAGCAGCCAGGGAAATGATCCACAGGAGCGCTCCCTGGAGCAGGAAAACCGTGAAGAGGCTGACCCACCAGAAGCGCTCTCCGTACTGCCGGCGCCAGGCCTGATACCGGCGATCCTCTCCTTTGCCCCGGCTCCGCAGGCCGATGTGCAACGCGAGCCTCAGTCCCCACGCTGTGACCAGGAGGGTGATGAGGACCCTGCGGCCTGCGTAGCCTTCCGCTCCCAGAAAGGTGATCCAGGCGACCAGCACGAATCCCAGCCCCCAGAACGTATCGGCAATGCCCGCGTTCCTGATGACGACGCTCAGCGCCCAGACAGCGGTCATGAAACCCATGACCGCGACAAAGTTCCACAGAAGCAGAGACCATTCTATATGCATAGGATTTCCTCCATTGAAGACCTGTGTCCGTAACGCCATGAGTAAGCAGTATGCGGTAAGAAGTAAGCAGAGAACGACTACTGTCCACTCCTTACCCCTAAGAGACCTGGCTCAAAGGCCATCCAAAATCCCCGCTGTCTCCCCTTTTTAAAGGGGAGGACTTGTGCTCGGTTTCCCCCTTTCGTAAAGGGGGACTAAGGGGGATTTGGGGGCAAAGCGCCGGGGTATCGATGCTGCTTACTGGATGCTGCCTACTCCCTGCTGAAGCTCACCGGTTCTAATCCTGCTAGCACCCTTTCAGGCTTTAAGGGATCCCGCACGTTTCCCCCTGCCCGCCTCTTTTGGATGGCACCCAGGATCTCCTGGTGGGCCTTTGTGTGGATCGGGTAGAGCATGGCGATCGCAAGGCCCAGCAGGTTGAAGAGGGACGGCACGAGGGCATACAGGACCCTGAGGGTCGTTTTCACCGCCTCCGTCTGTTCCACGTTGGGAACGTACCCCGCGTAGGAGAGGATGCTCAGGGAAAGGCCCACGCCCAGGGCAGCGGAAAGCTTCTTTGAGATCGACCACAGGCCGATGTATTGGCCTTCCCGCCGCTCTCCGGTCAGGAGTTCGTCATAATCGATCACGTCCGCCTGCATGGCGGAGGGAAGGGCAATCGTAGCTCCCAGCCCGATGCCGGAGAAAAAGACGAGAACCCCGTAGATCGGCGCATCTCCTGGCCCCAGAAAGAAGACCCCCACGAAGGAACCGGTGTTGATGGCCATGGAAGCGATCCAGGCCCACTTCTTGCCGATCCTCCGCGAAAGAAGGACCCACCCGGGCAAAAACACGATGCCCGTGACAAAATAGAGGACAAGGAAAAAGTCTGCGTGTTTGCTCCCCAGGACATACTCCACGTAGTAAAGGATCAGGGTGGCGGGGAGATTGCTCCCAAAGGCGGCGATCGTGTAAGACCCCAGGAGCAGGAGAAACGGCCTGTTCTGACGGACGGCGCGCAATCCCCGCAGCAGGGACTGCCTGGACGGGCGGTTTCCCCCGGCCCTTTCCTGAATGGCGAGGACGCACCACCAGGAGCAGAGAATGAGCATGGGGCCGTAGATCGCGGCGATCCAGAAGAACTTGATCCGCTCCCCTTCTGCATCCTGGGGGAGGCCGAGGGTTTGGCCGACGATCATGGGGGAACTCGCCGCGACCAGGGTTCCGGCGAGCATGGCGCCGTCTCTTATGCTGAAAAGGCCTGTCCGCTCGTGATAGTCGAAGGTGAGTTCCGGGCCCAGGGACTCGTAGGGGACCACCACAACGGTCCAGAAGAGGAAA
>JAGUZM010000086.1 GCA_020060805.1 Deltaproteobacteria bacterium
CAACTGGCTATTAGAACATCCGTGGACGGGATGGTGAGGCCTTTACGCTTAAGCTTGAATCCGCATTCGCAAGCATTTCCCCAAAGCTCCTCGTCAGTTTCAACGCTCTCCAGGGCATCAAAGCGGCTTTTCAGTCGTCTGTATTCCTTCTCAGTCCTAGCGCCTGTTAGAATTTCGAGTTTAATAATGCCCGTCGTGATAATGGTGTCTTCTTTGAGTAATGAATCAATCCGATCTTTGATTTGAACAACCGGCTCTTTTTTGAGCGCGAAAATCCACACCGAAGTATCCACCAGGAAGAGTTCATTCCGCATTTCTCAACCTCTCCAATTCCTCAAGGGTCAGGTCGATGTCAAACGTGCCGAGTTCACGCCTCAGCGCTTCTCTGTTCTTACGCTGAACAAGGTATTTCAGTCCGGCCTCGATCGCTTCTTTTTGGGTTTTCGCCCCAATGGCCTTTATTGCCTCGGCGAGCAAGGCTTCATCAATATGGACGGTTGTTTTCCTCATAGCCATCTCCTAAATACATATATGAAGTATGTAAATACTATACATATCCCCGGGCCTTGTCAATTCTTTCTGTGCCGGAACACCCGAGCGACAATACATCGAGAGCATGATCCATGGACGATCGGGGATGGCGTGCTTTTGCAGATCCTAACCGCACGTCAAACGGCAAATAAAGGAGCCAGACATCTCTCCCAAAAACGGCTATCCCGCGTTCAACTCCCACAAAATTCAGTTACCCGGTCAACTTTCAGCATAACTGCAATCTTCCGGGGATGGCTATGAAGTCGCGCCACCCGAAAGGTTTGAAAGTGAAGCCTCTGAGGGACCTCGTTTCCCTTCCGGAGGCTTTTTCATTTAGAGGGGTGATCCGATGACGACAGAGAAGGTCAAAAGGAAGCTCACCGCAATCCTCAGTGCGGACGTGAAAGGCTACAGCCGCCTGATGGGTGCGGATGAGGTGGGGACCATCCGCCTTCTTCAGACCTACCGCGGGGTGATAAGCGACTTGATCCAGAAGAAGGGAGGTCGGGTGGTGGATTCCCCTGGGGACAATGTACTTGCGGAATTTACCAGCGTCGTGGATGCCCTGGATTCGGCGGTTGAAATCCAAAGGGAGCTTAAGGTAAGGAATGCGGACCGTTCCGAAAGCCGGAAGATGGAGTTCCGGATAGGGATCAACCTAGGGGATGTGGTTGAGGAAGGCGGGCGGATTTATGGAGATGGTGTGAACATTGCGGCAAGGATTGAGGGACTTGCTGACGGCGGAGGAATCTGTATCTCCGGAACGGCCTTTGACCAGATAGGGAAGAGACTTCCCTTGGGCTATCAGTACATGGGAGAGCAGGCGGTCAAGAATATTGAAAAGCCTGTGCGGGTGTACCGAGTTCTCATGGAGCCGGAATCCGCTGGAAAGGTGCTTGGTGAGAGAGGACCGCGACGAACCCAATGGCGTTGGGCACCTGCTGCCGTCGCCCTATTGGTTTTGGTGGCTGGAGGACTCGTATGGAACTTCTATTGGCGAGCACCGCAAATTGAGCCCCCCTCCAAGGAAAGGATGGCCTTCCCTCTACCGGAGAAGCCGTCCATTGCGGTGTTGCCCTTCAAGAACCTGAGCAATGAAAAGGAGCAGGAAATCCTGGCAGATGGAATCACCGAGAGCATCATCGGGGCCATCTCCCGCGTGTCCGGTCTGATGGTCATTGCCAGCAACTCGGTTTTCACATACAAGGGCAAGGCCGTGAAAGTCCAGCAAGTGAGTGAGGAACTGGGTGTCCGAAACGTCCTGGAAGGAACGGTTCAACGGTCCGGAGACAGGCTTAGGGTCAATGCTCAGTTGATCGACGCGACCACAGGTCGGCATCTCTGGTCCGAGAAGTACGACCGGGAAATGAAAAACATATTTTCGGTTCAGGACGATATCTCCAAGGAGGTCCTAGCAGCCCTTCGAGTGAATCTGGGGGAAGGCGAACAAGAGAGGGTGTGGGCAAAGGGGACGAACAATCTCGAAGCGTATCTCAAGTTCCTAAAGGCCTATGACACCTTCAAGAGCTTCAGCAAGCAGAACATGATTCTCACGAGACAGATTTGCGAGGAGGCCGTTGCCCTGGATCCCAACTACGAGCAGGCCTACTCGCTTATTGGGGTCGCGCATCTCCTGGACGTTTGGTTCAGCTGGGGCGAATCGGTAAAGGCGTCCATCGAAAAATCAGAAGCGGCCTTGAACAAGGCCCTGTCTTTGAACCCACAATCAGATTTCGCCTATTCCAATTTGGGGCATCTTTTTCTCGTGAAGGAGAGGCACGACGATGCAGTCGCTGCCGGGGAAAAATCCGTGGCGCTGAATCCCAATGGGGACTACAACATGGCTGTCCTGGGCATAACCCTCAATTATGTGAGGCGCTATGATGAGGCACTCACCCTGTTCAAGGAGGCTCGACGCCGGAATCCGTACTGCCCTGCCTGGTACGTCCACAATATGGGCAATAGCTATAGAGGATTAGGGAAATGGGATGAGGCCATAGCTGAGTATAAGAAGGCTTTGGAGAAAAAACCGGATCATTTCCCGGCGCTTTACTGCATAGCGGTCGTGTACGGTATGGCCGGGCGTATCGAGGAAGGGCGCGCGGTTGCGGCAGATGTCCTAAAAGCCAATCCTGGATTTTGCGTAGAGAAGGTAAATGTCCCTTTCAAGTATAGGGCCGACGCAGAGGCTATTTTCGAAGCACTGCGCAAGGTAGGAATCCCCGACAAACCACCGCTCCCTCTGCCGGATAAACCCTCCATTGCAGTGCTACCCTTTGTGAACATGAGCGACGATAAGAGCCAAGAGTACTTCAGTGATGGCCTTACAGAAGAAATCATCACTGCCCTGTCAAAGACTCCCAAATTATTCGTCATTGCAAGGAACTCCTCCTTTGTCTACAAGGGAAAACCAGTTAACGTTCAGCAAGTAAGCCGGGAATTGGGAATCAAGTATGTTCTGGAAGGGAGCGTGAGAAGGAGCGGGGATCAACTCCGTATCACGGCGCAATTGATCGATGCGACTTCCGGTAACCATCTGTGGTCAGAACGCTATGAAAGGTCTATGGCGGATCTATTCGCTGTTCAGGATGAGATCACCCTGGCTATCGTAAAGGCCCTACGAGTGAACCTTACGTCGGGCGAGCAGGCGCGCCTTATAGGAAGGGGCACTAAAAACCTTGACGCCTATCTCAAGACCATAGAGGCAAATGAACAGTTCTTCTTGATGAACAGGCAGGGCAGCTTGAAGGCCAAGGAGTTTGCCAGAGAAGCGATTACCCTAGACCCCAAGTATGCTTATCCCCATGCCATCCTGGCTAATGCCCATATGCTGGATGCGTGGTTCAGGTTCAGTGAATCCTACGAGCACTCCATGAAACCGGCGGAGGAGGCAGCTCTCAAAGCCCTTGAACTTGACGAGAGCGACCCTTCCATACACATCACCATGACAAACCTCTATGTTATGCAACGGCAATACGACAAGGCGATTGCTGCTGCCGAACGCGCGCTGGCCTTGGGTCCCGGTGCGGCTCGGTCTCACACCAGCATGGGTGTAGCTCTCAATTTCTCATGCAGATTCAAAGAAGCTATTCCTTTTTGCGAAGAGGCCATTCGCCTGGACCCCTACCCTCCAGGCTCGTCCTTCCGGGCCCTGGGCAGCGCGTACAACGCTGTCGGGCGCCTTGAGGAAGCACTCAAAGCATATGAAAAGGCGCTTAAGGTGAATCCTAACGACATCTTTGCCCACATGAACCTTGCGGGATTGTATATCGAACTGGGAAGAGAGGAAGAGGCGCGTGCCGAGGCTCGCGAAGTGTTGAGACTGCACCCCAAATTCTCGCTGGATTATTTTGCACAAATCTTTGCTTACAAGGATCCATCTGTTGCAGATAGGCGCATAGAGTTGCTGCGCAAGGCGGGGCTGAATTGAGCCAGGAATCCCAGCCGCAATTGATGAAATTCAGGCGCTACTTACGATTACAATCCCAATTGTCTCGAATCGGCGGACAGAGGTCGATTCAAAGTTACCAAATGCATGGCGATGGAGTTAACCCTTGAAAACTCCTCCCATTTCCTGACCTGTAGTTGATCGCTTCGTTGCACCCGCTTACAACCGTTATGTCGAAAAAGTCCATCCTACATTTTTGACGCAACTTCTAGGGGTCGCCTCACCATCCCAAGGGCAGAGATCTTCATTGTGGGCCAAATGGCGGAGCCACTTTCCGTTGCACCTTATGACGAAATCTGCTCAGAGGCTTTCTCGGCAGTTTCACCACCAATCGCTTGGGCGGCATCCTCTCCCTTACCAACCTAATGCTGCTTCTCAGTCCAGAAAGACTTCCTCTCAAGAAACGTGTAACATAATAGACTCGGGAAGCATTCAGGCTAGTGTAAACTCAAGCAAAAAGGCGGTCTGCCGTGAAAGCATCCCAAGCCGCAAAGTCTTTTCTCGATTACCACATGATGAATTCGAAAAAAACACGCTCAGGAATTACCTGATTCTTTCACCGGCACTGACAAAACCACGTCCCGATCCGTATCGCATTGTTGATTTCTGGTTAGGATCTTCCGGTTCCGCTTACTATGCCAAGACAGAACATTGCTAAAGGGAGGGCGGGGTTCCGGTGACATCCCTCTGCAAAGTAAGCCTTTTCCATTCAGGGGCCTCCTGAGTCAACACCCATAAAACACCTCCCTTTCCTGCCTGCTCCTGAACAAAATAACCCTTTACGCCGGAGTATGCTTCTTGAGCCACTCACGCAGCGCGGTGTCAACGCGCGTTTGCCAGCCGTCGCCGCTTTCGCGGAATCGCTCCACCACTTCTCGCGACAGACGGATAGTGATGCGCTCCTTGGTCGGCGCTTTCTGCGGGCCACGCACGCCTAACTTCTTTCTTAGTGATGGGGGCAGCACCTCGGCGGCAGCCTTAAGTTTCGTCATATCTTTGGCCGTCAGTTCGCGTACCTCGCCGTCTGAATCAATCAATGGTTTGCGCCTTGCCATATCTTTTTACCTCTCTTTCATTCGCCTTACGGAAACTGATGACCCTGATGCCCGTCTCGGTCTCTGTGAAGCACAGTACGTGCAGCCTTCGATCCAAGTAGCATAGGGCGATGTATCGGGTTTCTCCATACTCCTTCCGGGTGTCTAGGAAAACCATGGCGTTATTGAAGTCGACTTCTGACACGCGTTCAAAGGAAAGCCTACGCTCGCGTATATTCTTTGCATTCTTGATTGGGTCGAAGTCGATTTCCATGTATCAAATTGTATGCACAATTAAAGGCCATGTCAAGGTTTTTTGTATGCACAGAGTGAAGTTGTCCTCCGCAACAGCGGAAGCAGAGCCGAAAGCGGCATGATGATGGGGACGTACGTTGTATGGAAAGTTGGAACCGGCCATTCCAATCATCGGTTTGGAGTCCTAATCCCTCTTTTAATCAGGCAAATAAAGAGTCTAGACATCTCTCCGAAAAGCGGCTATCCTTCGTTCAACTCCTACAAAATCCAGTCACCCGCTCAACTTTCACCACAACCTTGACCTTCCGGAACTGGCGATGAAAACAGGCCTTCCGAAGGTTTTGAAAGTGAAGCCTCCAGGGGACTTAGCTTCCTTCCTGGAGGCTTTTTTGTTTGGGAGGTGATCCCATGAACAGCCAGGAGTTCAAGGGACGCGCAACAGGGGACATTATATTATCACTTGACAGCTCCCGTGAATGTGCTGTGAAGCCCCCATGCCGTGAAAGAGCCGGATAGATGCCCCAGACGCATTTCACCATGTCATCGGGCGCGGAATCGGTCGCAGGAGAATCTTTCTAAGTGATGCCCACCGCGATAGTCTTCTCAATCCCCAGGTGAGAAGCGTGTTAGGCTACTCGGTCATCACCGACCCTCCCATCAGCAAACCGACATTACGCATCTTTTACCCCTCAGGCAGCCACTTGTCAGTATCATAGTAAAAAGGGGGAGGTCGTTTGGTACGAGGGTAACAATACTCTATCGAAGGCAAGAAATAAAAAAATAATGTACGTTATGTTTTCCCCGTCCCCTATGTTTTCCCGAAAAATTTACTCGCAATCATCCCTTGCCTTTCATCAAAACCGAGATATAATGACATCCAACAACAATCAGTAGGACATTTGAGAAAATGAAGGATTCTACAGAAGAATATAGGGAAGGGCTTAGCAAGACCGAGTCGTTTCTTCTCGCCTCCTTGGCCAGGTCGGACAAAAACGTCTTCACTACAGCAGATGCCCGTGAGGTCTTGGGACGCGACGCCTCCGGAGTGATGCACTCTTTGATGAGGAAGAAGTGGGTGCTTTCCCTGAAGAAGGGACTGTACGTTATTGTACCCCTCGAGGCCGGGGTGAGGGGAGCCGAAGGCTTTATAGTCCACAGCTTCGTGGTCGCCTCCTATCTGGCTGATCCAGGCTGCATCGCGTTCTGGTCGGCCCTAAACTACCATGGGCTTTCAGACCAGATCCCGGTTGACACTTTTGTCCAGACCACAACGGCAAAGAAGCCTGTGAGGTTCCTGAACTCTTCCATAGTCTTCGTGCAGCTCAAACCCGAGAAGATATTTGGAATCGAGAGAATTGAAATAGATGGCAGGGAGATAAGCATAACCAACAGGGAAAAGACCGTGGCCGACTGCCTGGACCATCCCGAGCACTCGGGCGGAATCGAGGAGGTCGCAAGGTCTATTTTCTTCGCCCAGGGCGAGCTGGATTTCAGCAAGGTGAGGAAATACGCCCGAAAAATGGGGAACCTGACAGTGTTTAAGAGGCTCGGCTACATCCTGGACAGGACCGGGCTTCTGACCGAGCAAGACGACGTGTTCAGAGGCATCGGGCTCTCAAAGGGTTACTCTGTGCTGGACCCCTTAGGCCCCAGGAGAGGCAGGTATAACGAGCGCTGGAAAGTCATCGCCAACGTGGAAATCGATCCAGAGAGGTGGATGTATTGATTGACCGGAGGGAACTCCTAGAGAAGGCTCGTGAAAGAGGTCTCCCCCTGCCTATAGTGGAGAAGGACTATGTACTCGGGTGGATGCTTTTCGGCCTTTCAGAAATTCCGGATCTGATATTCAAAGGGGGAACCGCCCTCTCGAAGGTGTACTTTCCCACGGTATGGCGGCTTTCCGAGGATTTGGACTTTGTCTTTGGGGACGACTTCCGAATAATCAGCACCTCGTTGAATGAGGCTTTTGAAAAGGTCAGGGAGAAAAGCGGAATAAGGTTAAACCTCAAGAGCACCTTTTCCAATCCGGGCTACCTCCAACTCAAAGTGCAATACGATGCCGTGCTAGGCAAGAACTGGCTCAAGCTGGACGTGACAAAGGAGATTCCAATTGACGCGGTCGCAAGCAGAAAGCTTGGACAGATCTACTCGGACTATCCACCCTTCAAGGTGAAGACGGAAAGCGTCGAGGAGATTGGCGCGCAAAAACTTAGAGCACTGATTGAGAGAAAGAAGTCCAGGGATTTCTTGGATGCGTGGCAACTGCTCCGGCTGGATGTCAAGAGGACAAAGCTGAAAAGGCTGTTTCTGGAGAAGTGCAGGTACAAGGGAATAGAGTTCTATGACATCCAGCAGATACTTCCTTCTGATATCGGAGAGATCCTGACCGGATACTGGAAAAGAGAGCTGGGCCGTCTTGTTAGCCCGGTGCCAAAGCTGGAACCGGTTCTGAGGGACCTGAGGGAGATGCTATCTTTCCTGGGCCACTGAAAGATCTATGCGTAATGTTGAAATTCTTAAGCTTCCTCACATGCGTTTGCTTACAACGCCCAGTCGCCCGGTCAACGTTCACCACAACCCTAACCTTCCGGAACTGGCAATGAAAGCGTGCCACCCGAAAGGTTTGAAAGTGAAGCCTCTGAGGGATTTCGATTCCCCTCCAGAGGCTTTTTCATTCAGGAGGTGCTCCCATGAACAGCCAGGAGTTCAAGGGCAAGATGACTGAATTCCGGATCGTTTGCCTTATATGATGGGCCGTTCCCCTGCACATTGCCTCTCTGCGAATGCCCAACCATCCTACGGCATTCCGTGATGCTTTTGGAAATCACGTCAGCCATTATTCCCATAACTGCAAACCCGTTACGCGGGCTATCAAAAGAAAATGCTTGTCCAAGGAGAAAAGAGGGACCTCGTGTCGCAATGCCACTGCGGCCACAACAAGATCAGGGATGCTGAAAGGCCCTAAACCCTGAGCCAGCGAGCGCTCCTGGATATCGGCCACGTCGGCCCAGATGTCTGTCGCTGTTTCCAGGCGGGGCAACCCGCTCATAAGGGCCCGCACCCTGGGGCGATCCTTTCTGTGAAGCCCTGGCAGCAATTCCGACTCTATGAGACCGCAGATGCAGGCTTCTCCCTCTTCCAGGAGCACGTCGAGTTTCCTCGCTGCCGATGAGGACCCTTGCCGGAAAAAAGCGATCCAAACCGAGGTATCGACCAGAACCATTACCGCTTCCTAGCGTGGCGGAGATTGGTGAGATCCTTTTCCACCTTAATAGAGCCCCGGAGTTTTCGTAAACGATCGATCTTTTTTCGATCAATATAATCCTTAAGGGCAAGGATCACGGCAGCCGTCTTCGATCGAGTGCCGGATAGGCTCTTGGCTTCTTCCAAAAGGTCTTCAGGCAGGTCCATCGTCGTGCGCATACAATACCCCCATTCAAAGCATCTTTATGATGCAACAATAACAAAGCTTTTTATGCATTGCAAGCCAAAATTGGGTGCCCCGCTGGAGTGAATCTCCACCCGCAGAGCGGGTGGCGTCAGGAAGCCCCCTCGAAGGGGGTTCAAGGGCAAATGCCTTTTCTGAAGTGACTAGCGGGAGGGCGC
>JAGUZM010000093.1 GCA_020060805.1 Deltaproteobacteria bacterium
CCATCACCGATGAGCGGAAGAGGCTCATGTGGGACAACATCGCCATGTGGTACAAGGTGAGGGATTACAGCAACCTCTTCGCGGAGCACGGCATGAATTTCGTGACAGCGACCTACACCAATGCCTGGGCTGAAACAACACCCCACATGGACTCGGACAACCCCTTCGAGTCCATGGCAAAGACCTACAGCCTCGTCATCCTCAACAACAACCTGAACCACAGGCTCCACCTCATGGAGAGGCTCATCAAAGAGTTCCAGGTGGGCGGCCTCGTCATCCACTCCGCGAGAAGCTGCAAGCCCTACTCCGTGGGCCAGTATGACCTCAAGCGGCTTCTCATGGAGCGCCTCGGCGTGCCTGCGGTCGTCATCGAGGCGGACATCACCGACTCGAGGGCCTATTCAGAAGAGCAGGCCCGCACCCGGCTGGATGCGTTTTTTGAAACGATGGAAAATTAGTGATGGGTAATGAGTGATCCGTGATGGGGAATGCGTGATGGGCAACGCACAACCTACAACTTACAACCCACGACTCACAACGGACGACGGACCATGAACTGCTTTGCCGGAATTGACGTCGGTTCTCTATCCACGGATGTGGTGATCCTCGACAAGGGCGAAAAAATCCTCGGGTACAGCATCGTCTCGACCGGCGCCAACAGCACGGATGCCGCTGAAGAAGCGTACGAAAGGGCTCTCAAGGCGGCGGGTGTCGCCTCAAAGGAGGTGAAGGGCGTCGTGGCCACGGGGTACGGCCGCGTATCCGTGCCATTTGCGCACAAAAAAATGACGGAAATCGCCTGCCACAGCCTGGGGGCGTACAGGCTTTTCCCGGACACAGGGATGGTGATCGACATCGGGGGCCAGGATTCCAAGGTGATCCGGGTCGGGCCGGAAGGCAGGGTGCTCGATTTCACGATGAACGACAAGTGCGCTGCCGGCACCGGCCGCTTCCTGGAGGTGATGGCGGCGAAGCTTCAGGTGACCCTGGAGGAGATGGGCGATCTTTCCCTCAAGGGGGGAGGAGAGGCGCGGATCAGCAGCGTTTGCACGGTGTTTGCGGAAAGCGAAGTGGTCTCCCTGGTCGCCAAGAACCACCCCAAGGAAGAAATCATCCGAGGCCTTCACCGGGCCATCGTCAACCGGGTCTGGAGCATGGTTCGTACCGTGGGTGTGCACGGCAAGGTGACGATGACAGGGGGCGTGGCCAAGAACAAGGGGGTCGTGGCGTTCATGGAAGAGAAGGTGGGAAAGCCCGTCCATGTTTACCGCGAGCCCCAGATCGTCGGCGCCTTCGGCGCCGCCCTGTTCGCCCGAAATTTGTAGGAGGGAGCTCCCGCCCCTCCGGCGAGCCTATGGCGGGCAAGCCTGGTCGCGATTACGTCGCAAGGAGGACCTTGCTCCTACAGAATGGGTATCGCAACCGGGAGGTTGCTCCTATGAGAAATGGGGGTGGAGGGGTTGAAGGAATTCACGAAACGCTCATACAGGAAGAGGGTCCGGTCCAAAGGCCTTGTCACCTTCGAGGTGGGGGTCAAGGAGACGGATCTGCTCGTGAGCGCGGAAAAGGCCCTGGAGAAGGAGGCGAGGGACCTCATCTTCGCCTCCAGGCACCAGGTCGAGAGCTATGCCGACACCCACCCCGATTTTCTGACCGCCCTGACCCCATACCCCGACGATCCCCTAGCACCGCCCCTCGTGAGGGAGATGATTGAATGCACGAAGCACCTGGGGGTGGGCCCCATGGCTTCCGTGGCAGGTGCCATAGCGCAGTACGTCGGAAAGGGGCTTCTTCAGTGGAGTCGGGAAGTCATCGTGGAGAACGGGGGAGACATCTTCCTCAAGACCGGCCGGACCATCACGGTTTCCATGTTTGCCGGGAAGTCTCCATTGAGCAACAAGCTCGGACTCGTGATCGCCCCCGGGAAAACGCCCCTCGGCGTCTGCACCTCATCGGCGACGGTCGGCCATTCCTACAGCATGGGCGTGGCTGATGCCGCATGCATCCTAGCAGCCTCCGCGACCCTTGCGGACGGTGCGGCGACAGCCATGTGCAACAGGGTCCAGGGAAAAATAGACTTGGATCGCATCGGGGAGTGGGCGGAAAAGATGAAGGGGGTCAGGGGAGCCCTGGTCATCGTGGGGGACAAGATGGCGACGTGGGGGGAAATAGAGTTGGTAGCAATACAGGAGCGCCCATAAGGGGCTTGAGGACCGCTACGCTTAAGGAGCACTTCGTTTGAGGATCGCTTCGCTAGAGGGTTCTTGATTTTGCCTTCCGCCTCTTCCCTCAAGGCGCGAAGCCCCGGTCCTCGAACGCAGTGCTCCATGAGCTTACAGCTCATACAGCGTTTCGTCCTTTGCGGGCGGCCGCTTCTTGACGCCCCTGGCTGCCGGTTTTTCGCCGAAGCTGAAAGGTTCTTCCCCTTCCAGGAGGTCCCCCATTTCCTGCTCGATCTGGTCCGGGTCTTCTCCCGCTTCCATCCTTCGCAGGGCCTCCTCCATCCCGGGACCCAGGTTCATCCCGGTCATGTCGCTGAGCTTGCGCATCAGGTTGGCCGCCTGCCTGGGGTCGTTTTCGTCCATGTGCTCCGCTTCCTGCGAGAGGAGGCTCATGGCCTGAGCCGCCTTGCTTTCGTCAATATCAGGCATGCCCGCATCATCCATCTCCCCCTGGCGCCGCACCGTGGCAAACGGGGACATCTGGCGTTCGAGTTTTGTCTTCCGGCACTTGGGACAGGAAGGCCTCTTTTCCGTGTTGACCGAAGGGGAGAAAAAACTGAAAATCATGTGGCACTTCTTGCAGTAGAACTCATAAATCGGCATCTTCGAAACCCTTTCACCATTCCTGTTTGCTGTTTCCATTACAAAAAAAGGGCGTACAAGTCAACCCTTCGGCTACCCTGCGCTTCTCCACCCTGGGTCTAGCCTTTGCTGGGACTACGGAGAGGGGCGCACGGGGCATGCTCAGGGTTGACCCTGAGCCGTTCGAGCTGGGCTTGAACAGCGTCGAAGGGTCAATGGCTCTATCCATTATATCGCTTGTCTATTTTTTTTCACCTTGCTATACTCCAGAAAATTTTAGGCTGGGAAGGGAGAGACCGTTTACGGGATCATGAGGATAGGGGTTTTGTCAGACACGCACCTCCACCGGATCGGAAAGGATTTCAAAAGCATTTGCGAGGAGCACTTTAAGGATGTGGACGCGATCCTGCACGCAGGGGATTTCACGTCACCCGATGTGATCGCGTTCCTGAGCAAAAAGGCATTTCACGGCGTCCAGGGCAACATGGATGCCATGGAGATAAAGGTGACCCTCCCGGAAAAGAAGGTGATCGAAATCGGCGGGTACCGGATCGGCCTCATACACGGGTGGGGTCCTTCCGAGGGACTGGAGGACAGGATACTGGGTGAGTTTCACGGGGTGGACGCGATCGTTTACGGCCATTCCCACAAGCCGGCGAATCATCGGAGAGACGGGGTTCTCCTCTTCAATCCCGGAACCATCACCGGTTTTTCTTCAAAAGGGGTCCACAGCCTCGGGATCCTGGAGTGCGGGGATGAGCTCCTTGGTGAGATCATCGAAGTCGACTGACAAGCAAGGGAAGCGCCAAGTGACGAGTCACGAGTGACAAGTCAGTGATTCGATCTCGTTACTTCTTACTCGTCACTCGTAACTAAGGTTGTTGCTTTATATCCGGGCGTTTTTGAGCAGCCTGGAAGCAGGACTTTTTCAGGAACCTGCGAGGATGATTCTATCCCGTAGGCGCGGTGGCGAAAGGAACGAGAAGGGAGTGAGATGACCTTATGAAGAACCTTTGGGCGCCGTGGAGAATGGGCTACATCCTTTCCGACCAGAAGAACGACGGGTGTATCTTTTGCCCGGGGCCGGACAGGAGCAAGGACAAGGAGCGCCTGATCCTCCACGTCGGGCCTTCGACCATCGTGATGATGAACCGGTTCCCTTACAACAACGGGCACCTTCTCGTCGCCCCTATCAAGCACGCCTCCGGGCTGGAGCTCCTTTCCCGGCAAGCGACCCTGGACCTCCTGGTGGGTGTTCGCAAGGCGGTTGAGATCCTGCGGGAAGTGATGAGCCCGGAAGGTTTTAACGTGGGCTTGAACCTGGGCCATGTGGCCGGAGCCGGAATGGAAGACCACATCCATTTTCACATCGTTCCGCGCTGGAAGGGAGATACGAATTTCATGACCGTTCTCGGGGACGTGAGGGTCATCCCGGAGCACATCAGGGGAACGTACGAGAAGTTGAAACCTTACTTCAACACATCCAGAAGGAGGTGAAAGATGAAGCATGTGAAGCTGATCCTTTACATTCTTGTCGGGCTGGTGGTGGTTGCGATCGTCGTGCAGAACCACGCTGCGATGTCCACTGCGGTAAAATTCAGAATCAACACTCTCTTCTTCGGAGAGAAGACCACTTCCCTCCTCTCCCTTTACACGATCGTTTTCGTGACGTTCATTCTCGGTGTGATTCTGACAGGGCTCTACGGCATCGTGGAGCAATTCCGGCTGAAGAAAAGGATCAGGGTTCTCACAAAGGAATTGCGGGAGAAGGAAAACGAGCTCAACTCGCTCCGAAACCTGCCCATCACCTCCGATGATGTGGGGACCATGAAGACGGAGAGCGTCGAAAAAGAATGAGGTGGTACAAAGTCCATGTCTCAACAGCTCTGGCAATGGTTTTCGGATCCCTCGAACTATAGAATCCTCCTGGCCATTGCGGCCAGCCTCATCCTCGGCTTGACCTTAGGCCGCCTGACGAAACAGTTCAACAGCAGAAGATCGAAACGTCCTCGTCACGGGGTGGAGGACGAGGCGTTTCTCAAGGGCGTTCGGTACATCCTTTCGAACGATCACGATCACGCCATCGAGGAATTCACCAAGTCCGTACAGATCAACTCCGACACCATAGAAACCTATGTCGCCCTCGGGAACCTGTACCGCTCCAAGGGCAACATCGACAGGGCGATCAGGATCCGGCAGAGCATCATCCTGAGGCCCAACATCGACGAGCAGATCAAACTGAGAGCCCTGATCGACCTGGGCCTCGACTACCGCAAGGGAGGCTTTCTCAGCAGGGCCCTGGAGACGTTCGAAAAGGTGCTCCAGAAGAATCCGTCGGAACTGGAAAGCCTCCATGCCGTGGAAAGAATCCACGAGGAGATGAAAGGGTGGGAAAGCGCTTTTGCGACCCGCCAAAAAATAGCCCGCCTGACCAAGGGAGACCACTCGCACATCCTCGCCCATTACCAGACGGAGATGGGAAAAGCCTTCCTGGAAAAAGGGAACGCATCGAAGGCAAAAGCATGTTTTGAGAAAGCCCTCTCCATCCATGAGGGCTGCATCGATGCCTACCTCCACCTGGGGGATCTTCACTTTGAAAAACAGGACTACAAGAAGGCGATCGCTTCGTGGAAAAGGGTGGCGGCTGTTGCGCCGCGCTTCACTTTTCTCGCCTACCGCCGGCTGGAACGGGCCTACGCCAGCATGGAAAACCTAAAACCCGTGGAACAGTTTCTCAAAGAGTGCGCGGAATCCAACCCGGATGCCTTCACCCACATGGCCCTGGCGCGGTACCTCTACAACGAGAAGAACATCCCTGAGGCCGTCCGGGCGCTGGACAACGCCCTGGCCCTGGATCCCGCGTTCCTGGAAGCGAGACGATACAAAGGCGAGATTCTTCTCAGCCAGGGACTGAGGGATGAGGCCCTGGCCGCCTACCAGGATCTCCTGGCTCACCTGAACGTGCCGTACCTGAAGTTCCAGTGCGGGAACTGCGGGTTCAAACCCTCGGACCTTCAGTGGCAATGCCCGCAGTGCAAGCAGTGGGACACCATCGAGCTGACGGATTCAGGGGCGACATCTGCCGGCACGACCGGAGCCGACCTGGGGGGAGGCACACGGCTTGAGGCACAGGCAAAGGGGGAAGAGCCCGGATGAACGACATGACCCCCATGCTTAAGCAGTACTTGCAGGTCAAAGCCGAACATCCCGATTCCATTCTGTTTTTCAGGCTGGGTGATTTTTACGAAATGTTTTTCGACGATGCCAAGACCGCATCGCGGACCCTCGGAATCACCCTCACATCCAGAGGCTCCCACAACGGACAGAAGGTCCCCATGTGCGGTGTTCCCCACCACTCCGCCCGCTCTTACATCGCCAGGCTGATCGAAAGCGGATTCAAGGTGGCGATCTGCGAACAGATGGAAGACCCCAGGTTGAGCAAGGGGATCGTCAAGAGGGAAGTCATCCGGGTCGTGACTCCCGGCTCGGTCGTCGAAGAGGGGGAGGTGGCTCAGGAGTCCCATGTCTACATGGCCGCCGTGTCCGGGAAAGAGAGCCCTTACGGCATCGCCCACCTCGATCTTTCCACGGGCGAGTTCCGGGTCACGGAAGTTCAGGAATGGGATGACCTCCTTGCAGAACTGGGGCGGATCAAGCCGGCAGAGCTGCTCCTGCTGGAGGAGCATGACCTTTCGAAGCGCCGCGGTCTCACTTCGTACAGGCTGGAAATCCTCCGCAGCGAAAGCTTTGAGGAAGGAAGGGCCTTAGCACTCCTCAAAGAGCAGTTGGGCGTGAAATCCCTGGCCGGGTTCGGGTGCGAAACCATGGCCGAGGGAATCGTCGCGGCCGGGGCGATCGTCCATTACCTGAAGAAAACCCAGAAGGCGAACCCGGAGCACATCAAGGAAATCCTCACCTATCTCCTGGGCGATTTCATGTTCCTGGATGAGCCGACCACGGCCAACCTGGAGCTGTTCCAGACCATGAGACGCCACTCCGAGAAGGGGTCCCTCTTCCACATTCTCAACAAAACCCTGACGCCCATGGGAGGCAGGCTCCTCAGGAAATGGATCGCCTACCCCCTGGTGGACCTTCGCGAGATCCGGCGGCGCCTCGCTGCCGTGGCCAGTTTAAAAGAGGACAGGATTTTCAGGGAAGAGATTAAAGAAGAACTTGAAGGGATGTATGACATCGAAAGGCTCAACGGCAGGATTTCGCTCGGAAGGACGAACGCCCGCGACCTTGTCGCCCTCATGCATTCCCTTCGACCCCTGCCGGAGGTGAAAAGGAAACTCGCCCGATCGGCGAGCGAACTCCTCGCGGACATGGCGGCCAACCTGGACACCCTGGATGATGTGGCCGAGCTGATCGGCCGGGCCGTCGCGGATGACCCGCCAATCTCGCTGAAAGAAGGGGGGCTGATCCGGAAGGGATACCATGAAGAGCTGGATCGCCTGATCGAGGCGACGGCGAACGGCAAAAGGTGGATCGCGGAGCTCGCCGCCTTTGAACAGAAGCGGACCGGCATTTCCAGCCTCAAGGTGGGTTACAACAGGGTTTTCGGTTACTACATCGAGGTGTCCAAGGCCAATTTACATCTCGTGCCGCCGGATTACATCCGGAAGCAGACCCTGGCGAACGGGGAGCGCTACGTCACAGAGAAGCTGAAGGAGTACGAGGAGCTTGTCCTGGGTGCGGAGGAGAAACGGGTGGCCCTGGAGTATGAGATCTTCGAGGAGATCAGGCAGAGGGTGGCGACGGAAAACCGCCGAATCAAGGCCACGGCAAAGCTTGTCAGCGAACTGGACGGCCTCTTATCCCTGGCCGAGGCGGCGGAGGCTTATGGTTATGCGTGCCCCGAGGTCAACGACGGGCCCGCCATCCGCATCGTGGACGGCCGGCACCCGGTGATCGAACAGACCGTCAAAGAAGAAGCGTTCGTCCCCAATGACGTGTACCTGGATGACAGGGAGCAGCAGCTCCTGATCATCACGGGCCCCAACATGGCGGGCAAATCGACGGTTCTCCGGCAGGCGGCCCTCACGGTTCTGATGGCCCAGATGGGAAGCTTCGTGCCCGCCGCCAAGGCGAGCATCGGGCTGGTGGACCGCATTTTTACGCGCATCGGTGCGACCGATGATCTTGCCAAAGGACAGAGCACGTTCATGGTGGAGATGAATGAGACGGCCAACATTTTGAGGCATGCCTCGCCGAAGAGCCTGGTGATCCTGGACGAGATCGGCCGGGGCACGAGCACTTACGACGGCCTCAGCATCGCCTGGGCGGTGGCCGAGGCGTTGCACGACAGAAGCGCCAAGGGCGTGAGAACCCTCTTCGCGACCCACTACCATGAACTGACCGAACTGGTGAGCACCAAGGAGAGGGTGAAGAATTTCAACATCGCCGTCAAGGAATGGAACGATCAGATCATTTTCTTGAGAAAACTCGTCCCGGGCGGGACGAGCAGGAGCTACGGTATCCAGGTGGCCCGTCTCGCCGGCTTGCCCGCAGGGGTGATCGAAAGGGCGAGGGAGATCCTGGACAACCTGGAAGGAAGAGAGATGGGGGAGGGCGGGATGCCCTCTGTGGCGAGGACCCGGGGGAAGGAGGAAAAAGAAGAGATCCGGCAGCTGTATCTCTTCGGCGCCGAGGACAGCCGTCTCCGCCAATGGATCCGGAAGCTCGACATCACCTCCATGACGCCCCTGGAGGCTTTGATTGAACTCCATAAGCTGAAAGGCTATATAGAAGACCAGCCATGATGAGCGCAAGGAAACTCCACACTCTCCTGATCTTCATCGCAGCGTGCCTGCCCCTAATGGCAGCAGGCGTCTTCGAAGCCTCCGGCAAAGCGCCCCCGAGCGCGCAGTTCCTTCTGGCAAAGGGGGATCAATGCAGAAAAGCCCTTTCAAGCTCAGGGGACAGGGGGAGCCGTGAGAAGTGGCTGGGATGCATCAACCTGTATGCCGACCTCCCCAGGCGCTATCCCGACAGCGAAGAGGCCCCTGTCGCGCTTTTCAGAGCGGCCAGGCTTCAGATGAAACTCTTCGAAATCGCGGGTAAACCGTCGGACCTGGACGATGCCGCGGGCCTCTTCCGCCGTATCACGAACGAGTACCCGGCCCACCGCCTTGCGGACGACGCACAGTACCA
>JAGUZM010000241.1 GCA_020060805.1 Deltaproteobacteria bacterium
CCCTGTACGGCCGGAGTGGATTGGCTCTTGAAGAGCCCGAGGTCTTTGTCGAGGAGGTCAAAGAGACCTTGCGATACGCTGCGGACCATGATGCCACGGTGATCGGGAGCATCGGCTCAACGGAAATCCCGGGATGGGTCAGCCTGGCAAAGCAGATGGAAGATGCGGGCGTCCCCCTCATGGAGCTCAATTTCGGTTGCCCTCATCCCAAGCTGATGCCGGGAGTGAGGACAGGGATGAATGTGGGTCAGGATTTCGACTATGCCTGCGAAATTACGCATGCCGTGGCTCAAGCCATCCGCATCCCCATCAGCATCAAAGTCACCCCGCAGGTCAGCGACCTTGTGGGGTTTGCGGGTATGCTGAAGGAGGCGGGCGCGGCCGCCGTCACCCTGACCAACCGGTTCATCGGTTTTGTTCCGGATATCGAGACTGGAAAACCCTTCATTTACGGCCAGGCGGGGGTCGGCGGGCCCTGGATCAAGCCCCTGACCCTGCGTTGGATCCATGAGGTTCGCAAGGCGTATCAAGAGAGCATCTTCATCGCAGGCACAAACGGCGCCTATGACTGGCGGGATGTGGTCATGTTCATCATGAGCGGGGCACACATCGTGGAGATGTGTTCCGCAGTCATGGTTTACGGCTACGAGTGGCTCGGAAAGCAAGTGAAGGGTCTTGAAAAATTCATGGATGATAAAGGGTATAAGAGCATTGATCAAATGCTCGGTATCGCCTCCGATGCAGCCATGGCTTATGCGGATATGCCTAGAGAAAAAGCCAAGGTCGACCCGGAGTACTGCACCAATTGCGGCCGATGCCTGAAAGCGTGCTTCTATCAGGCCATGCAACCTGCACAGGAGCACACCTGGGTGCAGGCTGAGAACTGCATCGGCTGCGGTGGTTGCTTTTCTGTTTGTCCGGTGCCCGGGGCAATAGCGATCTCGGTCCATCAGTGAGGCGCGAGGGGATGGACGGAAACGACGAGCCCGGAGGCCGGGGGCGAGACAACGGGTTAAAGCCATGAAGCCGGTTTTGCGGTTTTTTTCAGAAAAAGAGGTCGAAAAGGTCCACCAGACATCCCTGGAGATACTGGCCGAACTGGGGATGCGCATGCCTTTGAAAGAAGCCCTTCAGATGATGGAAAGGGCAGGGGCAACCGTGACCGGGAATGACATTGTCAGGATTCCCCCACGCTTGATTCACGAGGCGATCGAGAAAGCACCCAAACGCAAGGATGTGGTCCTGTACGGCCGGGACCCACGGAACGATGTGCGGTTTGAAGGCCATGATCCCGCGATCGCTTCCATGACCATGGCCACCCATGTCATCGACCCCCACACCCGGAAAAGAAGGCTCGCGACCAACGATGACCTGGAGAAGCTTACCAGGCTTGCGGACGAGCTTGAGAATATCAGGGTTAACGGCGGCCTTGTTACCCCCCAGGATGTGCCGGGAGAGGTGAACGACTGGTATACCTGGGCCGCCACCATCAAGAACACCTC
This sequence comes from Deltaproteobacteria bacterium, assembly GCA_020060805.1. Classification (GTDB taxonomy): domain Bacteria; phylum Desulfobacterota; class DSM-4660; order Desulfatiglandales; family HGW-15; genus JAHECH01. Next base: position 1,503 of record JAGUZM010000241.1, read on the forward strand.
CAAACATATCACGGGAGGCGTTCTTGGCCGGCGGTCAGTCCGGGACGCCGTGGCCATGGCTTCCCTGACCGTCGGCGGGGAAGCCGCTTTCCTCCAGCGCCCTTTCATCTCAGGCTGGGTCCTCACGCTTCCGGCCCTCGGGATTGACGGAAACTCCCTGGAAGCCCTGATCGAAATGGGCCGCCTTGGGATCCCCGCGATCGTGAGTTCAGGCCCGATGATGGGCGCATCCTCTCCCGTGACCATCGCGGGAACCGTTGCCCAGGCGCATGCAGAGATCCTGGCTTGCCTGGTTGTTTCACAGGTGGCTCGGCCGGGCGCGCCATTCGTCTACACGAGTTTTGCCCGGGGCCTGGATATGAGAACCGGCGCCGTGGCCATGGCATGCCCCGAATTCGCCATCCTCAAGGTTTGCATGGCCCAGATGGGCCATGACCTGGGCTTGCCCGTGAGGATGCCGGGAATGCTCAGGGATTCGAAAGCGCTCGACGCCCAAGCTGGGTTTGAGACGGGCATGGCCGGCACCGTCACGGCTCTGACGGCGGATGTGATCGATGCGATGCAGCTCGATTCAGACCTCCTTGTGGACTACGCCGACCCGGTCTTCTGCGACGAGTGCATGGGAGCTTTGAAACGCCTATCCAGGGAAGTGGCGGTTAATGAGAAAACCCTTGCCAAGGACGTGATCCGCGAAGCCGGGCATGGGGGCAATTTTCTCAGCCATCCCCACACCCTCGACAACTTCCGGAAAGAATTGTGGCAGCCGCGCTTGATGGAACGCCGAACCTGGAGCAAGTGGGAAAAGGATGGGGGATGGGATATTGCGGAGGTCTCCCGCAGGAGAGCCCTGGAAATCCTGGAAAGGGAACCGAAAGAGCGGCTGCCCGCGAAAGTCGAGGCAGAAATAGAGGCTATTGTCATGAGGGCTGAAAAAGACTATACAGACAGGATTTAGACCTCAGGGGTCTCACGAATGCTCGGGAGGCTGACGGGAGGGAGGCACCAGGCTAATGTACACGTACACGGAACACCTCCTGGACAAGGAGGTCCATGCAAAGGAAGGGCAGTTCGTCGGTGGGGTGGCCATTGGAATCATCCTTTTCGGACAGACAGGGTATGCCCTGCCTCCCGGAAGCGTTGAGAACGCCACCACGTTCAAGTACCCTGTTTACTATCGGGCCATCCCGGCCGCGTCCGTCGAACGGGTGGTATCTCCTCGCCTTGACCCGGAGGTCCTTGAACAGCTCATCCAAACAGGAAAGGAAATGGAAGAGCAGGGATGCAGGGCCGTTGTCGGCGCCTGCGGGTATTTCGGCAACTATCTTCCGGAAGTCACGAAACACCTGAGCATCCCTTGTTTTTTTTCGAGCATCATGCAGGTTCCCACCATCCTTTGCTCCATGAAGGGGGGCAAAAAGGTGGGGATCATCTGCGCTGACGGCCGCGTGCTGTCGTCGGCACCGGTGCTGGCAAATTGCGGGGTCAAGGACAGGTCATCGGTCGTGGTCGTGGGAGCCGAGACACTGCCGGAAATGGAAAAGATCCTCAAAGGAGTCGGGCACTACAACCCCTACCTTCTCGAAAAGGGGATTGTTGAGCTCGCAAAGGATATGGTCAAAAGGAATCCGGAGGTGGGTGCGGTGCTTCTTGAGTGCACCCTTTTCCCGACCCACGCGCACGCCGTCCAGGAAGCGGTAAGAATGCCGGTCTATGATTTTTCCACGCTCATCGACTGGGTCTACAGCGCCGTCGTTCGCCGTCCTTTTGCCGGGTACATTTGATAGGGTTTTGGTCTTTCGCGAGCACAGAAAAAAGTAAGGCCGGCCGTGGGAGGCTTCAGAGGGGGAAGAATTGAGCACCACCCTGGAAATCCGCAACCTGGCAAAATCGTTCGGAGGCCTCAGGGCGTTCCAAGGGGTGAGCCTTCTCATCGAGGAGGGCGAGATCCTCGGCCTCATCGGGCCGAACGGCGCCGGTAAAACGACCCTGGTCAACTGCATCACAGGCCTCTACAAGCCGAATGAGGGTGACATCCTCTTTCAGGGACGACCGATCACCAACCTCCGGCCCCATCAGATCTGCCGCCTCGGTATCGGCCGGACCTTCCAGGTGCCGAGGCCGTTCATGTACATGACGGTCCTTGAAAACGTCAAAGTTTGCGCCCGTCACGGCGGCGTTGATTTGAAACAACTCCTGGAGCTGACGGAACTGTGGGACAAGCGAGGCCGCTTGACAAAGACCCTCACCTTTCAGGAGCGCAGGCTGTTGGAGTTGTCCCGGGCTCTGGCCGTAGAACCCAAACTGCTCCTTCTGGATGAAAGCGTGGCAGGCCTGAACCCATCCGAGACCCGGCACATGATGGGCGTCCTCCGCAAAATCCACAAAGAGGTGAAGATGACGATTCTCTGGATCGAGCATGTCATGAAAGCGATCATGGAAAACGCGCACCGGATCGCCGTGCTTCACCAGGGATCGCTCATCGCCCTTGGGAGCCCCCGGGAGGTGGCGAATGATCCAAAGGTGATCGAAGCCTATCTCGGGGAGGAGTACAAGTTCGCAGAGACGTGACATGCTGAGGGTGGAGAACATCAGCGTTTTCTATGACGGGCTGAGGGCCCTGTCTTCCGTCTCCCTCAGGGTGGAGGCGGAGGAATTCGTCTGCATCCTCGGCCCCAACGGCGCCGGCAAGTCAACCCTGCTCCAGTCCATCGCAGGGGTCCTGAAACCGAAGGAAGGCGGGATATACCTCCAGGGAAAGCCGATTCACGGCACCTCGGCCCACCTGATTTCCGCGGCAGGAATCGCCCTGGTGCCGGAGGAAGGGTGGCTCTTTCCCCAGATGAGCGTTCATGAGAACCTGCTCATGGGCGCTTTCCCCTCAGGCGCTCGCAAAAGGGTGCTGCGGCAGATCCAGCTTGTCTTCGACCTCTTCCCGAGGTTGAGGGAACGCAGGAGCCAGTTGGCCGAGACCCTGAGCGGGGGTGAGCGGCAGATGCTCGCCCTGGGACGGGGGATCATGGCCCACCCGATGCTCCTGATGCTCGATGAACCGTCCCTGGGCCTTGCGCCCATGGTCGTGAAGGATATTCTCAGCACCCTCGGCAGGATCAACAGGGAAGAGAAAATGACGATCCTTCTCACGGAACAGAACGTTTTTCACGCCCTGAAACTGTGCCAGCGCGGGTACATCCTGGAAAACAGCAGGGTCGCCATGGAAGGGAGGAACCAAGAGCTTTTGCATAGCGAGCATATCAAGAAGAACTATCTCGGCTTGTAAACCAAACTTTTAACCAAGAGCGAAAAAGGAGGGTTGTATGAGGAAACAAGGGTTGTTCATTTTGGTGGCGGCGGCTGTTTCCGTTTTGCTTCTGCCCCTGGGCGGGTCCGCTCAGGACGTGATCAAGCTGGGTCTTGTGACCCCTCTTTCCGCGCCGGGAGACTACAAGTCAGGGCAGATCAATGTCCAGACCGTGGAACTGGCCGTTGAGGAGCTGAACGCCAAGGGGGGAGTGCTGGGAAAGAAATTGGCCATCGTCAAGGCGGATGACGAAGGCAAGCCGGCTGTGGGTGTGACGGCCGTGAAGCGGGTCATCACAGAGGACAAGGTTTCGGCCATCCTGGGGGTTTGGCATAGCTCCGTGGCGGTTGCCCAGGCCCAGCAGGTGATCAATTACGGAGTTCCGATGATGCTCCACTACAGCTGGACCGATGATCTCACCAAAGATCACTCCGATTACATCTTCCGCGTCGGCCCGTTTAACTCGGAAATCGCGAACCTCCTGATCCCGTTTCTCAAGAAGAACTACAAGACCATCGCAGTCATGTTTGAGACCACCGCGTTCGGAACAGGCTTTGCCGAGGCCCTGAGCAAGGAAGCCAAGGCTGCCGGGCTTACCGCCTACTCCATCGGATTCCCTGCGGAGGCGACCGACCTCAAGCCCCAGCTTCTGGAGCTGAAGGCCAAAAGCCCTGCCCCGGATATCCTGGTGATCGCCTCCGTTTACCAGGCCATGTACCTGATCCCTAAACAGGCCTTTGAAGTCGGGCTCGCTCCCAAGTCCCAGATTCTCTGCAGCTGGGACTGGCCCACGTATCCTGATTTCTGGGAGGCTCTGGGCGACAAAGGTGTGGGCGTCATGTACGCGACCTTCGAGTCCGAAAAAATGAAGCTTTCTCCCCTGGGCGAGAGCTTCAAGAAGGCTTTCAAGGCCAAGTACAATTTCGAGCCGCCGATCTACGCTTACTTCCTGTATGACGAAGTGATGATTCTGGCTGATGCGATCAAGAGGGCCAACTCATCAGACCCGAAGAAGATCGCCGTGGCTCTCAAGGACACCAAGTTCAACGGGACCACGGGCGTTATCACCTTTGAGCGGAAAGAAGGGCCTGTGTGGAACCAGTGGATGGGGCACCAGCTTTTCGTCAAGAAGATGACCGCCGTCAAACAGGCCGGGAGCGCCGCTCAGGTCATTTACCCATAACCATATGTTCGGCTTTCCCGGGAGGGCGTTCATCCCGGGAAAGCCTTTCCGGGAAGCGCCATGTTTCTGGAACTGATCATCAGAGGCATCGCCATCGGGCTCGTCTATGCCCTCATGGGGGTTGGCCTCGCCTTGCTCAGCGGGGTGATGCGGATCATCAATTTTGCCCACGGCGAGTTCTACATGATCGGCGGGTACATGGCGTACTACATCATTTCGTTCTTTGGCCTTCCCTTCTACCTGGCCGTGCCGGGGGCGATGGCTGTTGTGTTTGTGATCGGCGCGGTATTCGAGAAGCTTCTTTTGAGCCCCATACACACCCAGGCCATCGAGAAGCCCATGGACTACGCGCTGATCATGACTTTTGCGGCGCTCCTGTTTTTCCGGAAACTGGCTGCCCTCGTTTTCGGGCCCTTTTACAAGAAACCGCCGGACTACATCGAAGGGGAGATTCAAATCCTGGGGGTGACTCTGAGCGGGGGCATGGTTTTGGCCGGCCTGATCTCCGCCCTTTTTATCATGGGGCTTGCCTTGTTCCTCAAAAAAACCTGGCGCGGCAGAAGCTGGCGGGCCATCACGCAATCGAGCAGGGGTGCAAGGATCAGCGGGGTGGACATAGGAAAGGAGAGCTGGATTGCTTGTGGTACGGCCTGTGCCCTGGCTGGGGCAGCGGGCGCTCTTGTGGCTCCCATCTTTCTCGTCTCTCCCCACTGCGGCGGACCCCCTCTGACAAAGAGCTATGAAGTCATGGCCATCGGCGGGCTGGGTTCGCTCCCCGGAAGCCTGGTGGCCGGCCTGATGCTGGGAGTGACGGAGACGCTGGGAGCCTTCTACATTTCATCGGCTTACAGGGATGCCATCGGTTTTGTGATGATGGCGCTCTTCTTGCTGTTCAGGCCCCGAGGGCTTTTCGGGCAGAAATAGGAACGGACGGTTTATGAGGAAACACGAAATCCTGATAGCCCTGGGCATGGTGATCGTCGGGGTGGCGGCTCCTTTTGTTGTTTCCACGGTGTGGCTTACCGTTCTTAGCATGTTCTTCTTCTATGCCCTTCTCTCCATGAGCTGGAATATCATTTTCGGGTTCACGGGCCTCTTCTCGTTCGCCCACGTCGCTTTTGCTGCGATCGGCGGTTATACGTCCGCGCTCCTGGCGAAGCATATCGGAATGTCGCCTTTCTTGGGTCTCCTTGCGGGCGGGCTGGCGGCAGGGTTCATAGGCATTCTCCTGGGCCTCCTGATCCTCAGGGTGCAGGGGTTTTATCTCTGCCTTGTCACCTGGGCCTTTGCTGAAATCGTCAATGTGGCCATCACCGCAGAGCACCAGATTACAGGGGGCACTGGAGGGCTCATCGCTCCGCCTTTTTTCAGGGGGGCTCAGTCCGAGATGTACGCCTATTTCGTCGGCTTCGGTTTGATGCTCATCACCTTCTGCGTCTGCGCGAGGCTCTATCACTCCCGGTGGGGGCTGTACCTATTCGCCATTCGCGATGATATCGAAGCGGCGGAGAGCATGGGCGTAAAGACGAGGTTTTGGAAGGTGTTCGGGTTTGCCTTCGGCAGCGCCTGGGCCGGGGTTGCAGGAGCTTTCTATGCCCACTTCTTCAGCCTGGTGGACCCGAGCATCGGCGGGCTGGACGAGATGGGCAAGGTTTGTCTGATGCTCATCCTGGGCGGACTGGGGACCGTGGTGGGGCCTCTCATCGGAACGTTTTTCGTGGTTGTCACCTCGGAAATCATCCGGGGCTCCGCGGCGCAGCTCAGTTTGCTCATATTTTCCATCGTGATGATTCTTGTGATACGATTCATCCGGGGCGGTTTCATGCAAATCATTCAGGTTCTATCGCCCCGGCTGAGAGATCCATACCTGCGGTGGGTGGCGCGGTCGGCCTCTTGAGGCGGAAAGGCGCCGAGAACCGGGGCTCACCGGAAAGAGAGGGAAGATGCTTTTTCTTACAGAAAGGGACGTCACCAGGGCTCTCACCATGGATGATGTGATCGAAGCCGTGGACGGCGCTTGCCGATCTTTTTCGGATAAACAGGTTGACGTTCCTCCCAGGATAACGGTGCGAGTCAAAGGGGAGAGCGATGCAGCCATATTCCTGGTAGCGGTTTACCGTTCCATACCGTTTTACGGCGTCAAGCAGGCTTCCAGTTTTCCGGGGAACGCGGAAAAGGGGGTCAGCACGGTTTTCGCGGACATCCATCTGTATTCGACCGAAACCGGCGAGCCGGTTGCCATGGTGAGTGCAGACCGTCTCACGGCCATGAAAACCGGAGCGGCCTCGGCAGTGGCCACCCAGTACCTGGCGAAAAAAGGGGAGGTCATCCTGGCGATCATCGGGACGGGAGTGCAGGCCCGGACTCAACTGGATGGCATCGAGCGGGTCAGGGATCTGAAGGAAGTTCGCTTGTTCGATGTCATCAAGGGCCGGGCGGAGAAGTTTGCGGAAGAAATCAAGACGACGCCCAGCAGGGATTATCCGGTGGTCGTGGCCGCTACATCGGATGGGTGTGTGAGGGGTGCGGACATCGTGGTCACCGCAACCACGTCAACAGTCCCGGTTTTCTCGGGCGATTCCCTCGGCGAGGGCGTTCACATCAATGCCGTGGGGTCATTCACGCCCTTCATGCAGGAAATCGACACGAAGACCGTTCTGAGGGCGGGCAAGATCGTGTGCGACAGCGATGAGGAGACTTGGGCGGTCGCAGGAGACCTCCTGGTGCCGTTCAAGGAGGGTAAAATCGGCCGGCAGGCGATTTACAGCAACCTGGGGGATATCGTGGCAGGAAAAAAACCGGGAAGGGAGAATGACCGGGAGATAACGATTTATGAGAGCGTCGGGTTCGCTGCGCTGGATATCGCTGTTGCTGCAGCCGCATACCGGAAGGCGCAGCAGCTGGGGATAGGCACCCATGTTAGGAACCCAATGTAGGACCAATCTCCTGGGGATAGGGTTGCTCACGGAGGAAAGAGATGGAATTGAGAGTCAAGGTTTTGAATGATCGGGAAATTCTCAAGATCGACCAGGCGTCCCGGACCCTTTTGATGGAGGTGGGTGTCCATGTGCCCCATGATGAGTCTCTTGAGCTGTTCAAGAGGGCGGGGGCTCAGGTCGATTTTAGCAGTCAGACCGTCAGGCTCCCTGAGCACGTGATCAATGAGACCCTGGGCAAGTGCGCCTCTTCCGTGCGGCTCTACGATCGGGCGGGAGGGCCTCCCCTCCTGATCGGCGGGGATCGGGTCTATTTCGGGACCGTAGGCATAGCGACCAACGTGCTCGACTATGAAACGGATGAATACCGTCAGGTCGTCTGCGATGACCTGAGGGATATCATCAGGCTTTCCGATGTGCTCAACCCGCCTGATTTCATCCTCATCCCCGCCACGCCCACAGACGTGCCTTCGACGATCGTCGATCTCGTTGAGACGAAATTTCTCCTCATGAACACGAAAAAGCATTTCATCGCGGAAGCACAGAACGGAGCCCATTGCAGGAAGAGCATCGCCATGGCCGCTCATGTGGCGGGAAGCCTGGAGGCGTTGCAGGCGCGGCCGTTTTTCTCGATCCTCGTTTGCCTGACCAGTCCCCTGGTGCTCAGAAACGATGCAGCCGAGCTGATCATCGAAACGGCAAAAGCAGGGTTGCCGCTCTTCATCGAATCCGGCCCGATGAGCGGGGGAACGTCGCCCGCCACGCTTGCCTCCACCCTGGTCATGGCCAATGCAGAGCTCCTGAACAGCTTTGTCCTGGCCAAAACCGTCAACCCGGCGGTGCCCCTCGTTTACGCGAGCTGGGCAAGGATTCTGGACATGAAATCAGCCACGGTCTCTCACGGCGGGCCTGAATTTGCGCTCCTGAGGATCGGAACAACCCAGATGGCAAAGTATTACGGGTTGCCTTCCGGCGG
>JAGUZM010000142.1 GCA_020060805.1 Deltaproteobacteria bacterium
CATCACGCACTTGATGTTCTTCAGCTTGAGCGTATCCGGCGCCTTTTTCCCTCCCATGTCCGCGTCTGTTACCATGAAGGCCTCTTTGTGAAGCATGACCCAGTCCACGACACCCTTGCTGTACTGTAGGTCGGCCACACCCTCTCTGCATTTGGAGACCACATCTTTGAGAGCGCCTGTCTTGCTGTCCAGAAGGATGATCATGCCCCGGTCGATTCTGAGGAGAAGGTCGAAAATGAAATCGAGGGTCTTGCTCAGCTTTTCTTTGATCCCCAGAGCTTCCGTGAGGACGCCGTAAACTTTGTAGATCAGGTCCATGTTCCTCTGGGCCGTCATCTTTCTATCCACCTGCCTGCGTGGAGAGGCTTCCTCTAACGGGGTGGGTGATGGGGCCAAATTGGGCGCCGTGAGGATGCGATCCGAGAACCCTTTACCCAGGCTGAGGACGCTCATTCCGACCACGATGGACAGTCCTTCCGACACTTCGATGGGGTCGCCCGGGGCGACCCGTTCGCCGTTGACAAACGTGCCGTTTCTGCTCTTCAGGTCCTCGATAAACCACTTCTCCTCTTTCTTGAAAAGCTTCAGGTGGTTCTGAGAGGCGAATTGATCCTCGAGTTGGATGTCGTTTTCCGTCGCTCGGCCCACGGAAATGACATCCCCGTCAAAATCAAGGGCCCTGTCGATTGCCTTTCCGCTTGTGACAAAAACACGCATACTCAACCCTTGCTAATACCAATGACACATTTTTAGCATAATTTTACCCAAAATGCCACATTTTTCGTCAGGAGAGTAGCGAATCCATTCTCCTCCGGTTGACCTTGAGTTCCTTCTCCCCTATATTCCCTCAATCTCCTGACTGGATTTCTCTGAAGAAAAATCGGGGGAATATCAAGGTCTGCCACCCCGCGAGATGCCCAATGGAAAACCTCAAGAAGAAAAGAAAACGTGCCCGGCTCATTTTTGAAACCCTTGACCCCCTGTACACCTATGAAAAAACAGCCCTGACTTATCGTTCCCCTTTCGAGCTCCTGATCGCCACGATTCTCTCCGCCCAGTGCACGGACAAGCAGGTCAATCAGGTGACGAAGACCCTGTTCAAAAAGTACAGGACACCTGAAGACTACTTGAACATGCCCATATCTCAGCTGGAACAGGATATCCGGCCTACGGGCTTTTTCAGGAACAAGGCCAAGTCCCTCAAAGGCTGCTGCCAGGGACTGGTGGAACTCTACGGCGGTGAGGTGCCCTCCACGATGGAAGAGCTTCTCAAGCTCCCCGGGGTGGGAAGAAAAACAGCCAATTGCGTTCTGGGAGCTGCCTTCGACGTTCCGGGGGTTGTGGTGGATACCCACGTCAAAAGGCTCTCTTACCGGCTGGGGCTCACGGACAACCAAGATCCCGACAAGGTCGAGAAAGACGTTGAAAACCTTCTCCCAAAGGAGCGGTGGCGCCGGTTCTCCGACATTCTCATCTACCATGGGAGAGAAGTCTGCAAGGCGCGGAAGCCCGACCACGGCCGGTGCGCTGTTTTCGGCCTCTGCCCGTCGAACAGCATCTGAAGATTGGAGTCATGGAGTGCCGGAGTAATGCAGTGTCGGAGTAATGGAGTATTGGAAAAAGACGGCAACCTTAAGGGCTGGTGGATTTACATTTCAAATTCCACTGCCAGGAAGGTGTGGTCTGAGGGTTTTTCCGCCAGCCTGGGCTCCTTGTCGATCCAGGCCCGTTGCGATCTTTCCGCCAGGGGAGGTGTGGCGAGGATGTAGTCGATCCGCCAGCCCAGGTTGCGTTTCACCCCGTTGGGTATTCGATAGTCCCAGAAAGTGTAATGCCCCCCTCCCTGCTCGTGTTTTCGAAAAACGTCGACGAGCCCCCAGGCCATGAACTTTTTCATGATCGCCTGCTCATCCGGGTGAAACCCCACTTCCCCCTTAAGCTTCACAGGGTCAAACACGTCCTTGCTTTCCATGGCCACGTTGAAATCGCCGGCCACCAGCAGGGGCCTGGCCGGGTCGAATTCTTTCTTCAGATGCAGGAGAAGGTCTTCCATCCACCGGAGCTTGTACACAAATTTTTCCGTGCCCGGCGCAAACCCCTGCGGGACATAGACGTTGATGACGGGAATCTGGGAGATGTCCGCCCTCACGAACCGCGCCTCCTCGTCCGCCGTCTTGTAGAGTCCCGTCTCCACATGGCTCACGGCGTGTTTCGTGATCAACGCCACGCCGTTGTAAGATTTCTGCCCCTTGAACGCCGCCTGATAGCCGTGGGCCTCGAACTCCTTGACAGGAAAATCCTTGTCCTGGACCTTGCTCTCCTGGAGGCAGAGGACGTCGGGTTTTTCCTTTTCCAGCCATCCAAGAATGATCGGCATCCTGGCGCGGATGGAATTGGTGTTGTACGTGGCCGCCTTGAACTTTTTCACGAACCCCTCCTTGCACGTCACCTTTCGGGCTGGGGAAAACCAAGACCTTTTTCACCCCGGAGCATAGCACAGTCCTCGCCGGGGAGAAAAGCCCTGAAACCCGGATGAAACTCCTTTGCCCAAATCCACCGCCTAATTTCCGGAGTCTACGTGGAACGCGGGTTTCGAGGAATTCCTGATCACCAGAAAG
>JAGUZM010000160.1 GCA_020060805.1 Deltaproteobacteria bacterium
TCATCATGATCTTGGGAACCAGCTGGGTTGCTTCCAGGATGAAAGTGTAAGGCCCGGGAAGGCACCGCTTCATGGTCTTGTAGGCATAATTGGAAACCTTTGCGTAAAGGCTGATTTCCGTGAGGCCGTCGCAGACGATGGAAAAGGGCTGCTTAAGGGGACGGTTTTTCAGCTTGTAGATCAGCTGTATCCCCTTCTTGTTCATCAGGTCACACCCGATGCCGTAAAAAGTGTCCGTAGGGTAAGCGATAATGCCGCCCTTGTCCAGGACCTCGCAGACTCTCTTGATCAGGCGCTTCTGGGGGTTTTGCGGGTTGATAGAGATGATCATGGGTCCGACTTTACATGGAGTGATTTCTTTTGTCAATACCGCCTGGGAAGCCCGCCTCCCGGCCGGTGGGGCCGCGACGGAAGTCCCCGACGAACTAGCAGGGGCTTTTTCAGCAACCTGCCAGTGTCTCAGGAGTTCCTTGATGAATTCCGTCGTAGCCGCACCCGGAATCTTTTTCTCGGCCGACCCCCGGGGGGCTTCGGGTCAGCTCGATTGGGTAACAGATTTCTGGCTAAGGGCACTAGAGACACGATAAGAGGGAAAAACGGTGCTGTACAAGAGGGGTAACTTTGTGGATAATATATAGGGTAATCCTGAGCTTATCCGAAAGCTTGAAGCGATCTCCCTGATATCCCTTTCCCCCTGCAGGGCCTTGTCTTCGCCCACAAATGGGGTTGCCGGGCGCAGGGGGGTACACGTATCCAGGCTGTGGAGGTCTCCAAAAGAAAGCCTCAGTACCCTTCCGTCGGGCACGAGATGTGGGACGGCTTGGTTTCAGGGCTGGGCAAGGTCTGAAAAGAGGATGACGTTGATATGGTTGTGGGTTCAGTGGGATTTCTTTTCGCAGTGCTCTTCGGTCTGGCCGTCGGCAGTTTCCTGAATGTGTGCATCTATCGCATTCCCCTTCGTAAATCGATCATCAACCCCCCCTCCAGTTGCCCCCAATGCGGAGAGAGGATCCGATTCTACGACAACATTCCTCTTTTCAGTTACCTCATCCTTCTCGGGAAATGCAGGCACTGCCGCAGCCCCATTCCCCTTCAATACCCTCTTGTGGAAGTGGTCACGGGGCTGTTGAGCGCAGCCTTGTTCATCCGGTACGATCTGAGTGCCGACTATTTCCTGCTCTTCTTTTTCGCATCAGCCCTTGTGGCGATCGCTTTCATAGACCTTCACCACAAAATCATCCCGGATGTGCTCTCGATTCCAGCTCTGATCATCGGCGCTGGCGCTTCCCTCCTGGGCTTCGGCCAGGTCCCCTGGACGGAATCGCTCATCGGCGTCATCGGGGGAGGGGGATTCCTTTATCTCGTGGCCGTTATTTTTGAGAAACTGAGGGGCCGACAAGGGATGGGCGGAGGGGATGTGAAGATGCTCGCCATGATCGGAGCCTGGATGGGGTGGAGGTCCCTTCCTTTCATCCTCCTCATCTCTGCATCCGCGGGCATACTGATCGGCGGGGGGTCCCTGGTTCTTGCCAGGAAGGGAATGAGAACACGGATCCCCTTCGGCCCGTTCCTGGCATTGGGCACGCTCCTGTGGCTGTTTTTCGACCAGGACCTGCTCTGGTGGCTGTACGGACCAAGGAGGTAAGGGAATTCAGCCTTGAAGATATCTCTATCCAGCCTCAGAACAGGGATCATGGCGCAGCTCACCTTTCTGATCGTCGCTGCCATGCTCCTGATCAATGTGGTGATGGTCAAATTTGCGGAAAGGGACCTGATCGATGCGAAGCTGAACGCGGGTCAGGTCGTGATCCGCTCGGTTGAGCAGTCCCTGCGGTACACCCTCTCCCAAAAAGGAGTCAGCCTCGCCGACCTGGACGCCAACTTTCTGTTCAGAAGAAACGTCGGAGAATTGCTTTCCAGCTCCGGATTTGCCGATCTTCTGATCGTGGATGCCAAGGGGAGAAGGGTCTTCGCCACCGCCGGGGCGATGGATTCAGAGGGCCGCGGCGCTTCTCACGCAAAGGAGGCAGGGGCAAGCGGTGTATGGACCACCCGTTTCAGCGGGAGCACATGGGGTGTGTTTTGGATGGGGAAAAGCGATGTCGCGGTCTCCGCTCCCCTGTTCATGGACGGACGGCCGGTGGGGGGAATCACCCTCAAAGGGTCACTTGTGCCCATCTATGAGACCCTCAGAACATCTCAGGCGTGGACGCTTCTCTACATCCTCCTGGACAGCCTCATTCTCGTCACGGTCGGGATTCTCCTTCTTTCAAGAATCGTGGTCAAGCCGATCCACAAGCTCCTCAAGATGACGGATGAGTACAAGGAGGGGGACATGGTCCTCTCTTTCGCGGAAGCGTCGGGGAACGAAATCGGCGATCTTTCAAGGTCCCTCAGCATCATGCTGAAACGCCTCGACGAGAACAAGAAAGAGCTCAAGGCCCACATTTCCTCGCTCGAAAAAGTGAACAAGGATCTCCAGCAGGCCCAGGACGAGATCATCCGGTCGGAGAAGCTCGCTTCCGTCGGCCGCCTGAGCGCCGGCATCGCCCATGAGATCGGGAACCCCATAGGAATCATTCTGGGGTATCTGGATCTTCTCAACAGCGACGGTATCCCGGAGGAGGAAAAGAAGGACTTCCTGAAGCGCATCGAGTCGGAGATCACGCGGGTGAAAGAGATCATCAAACAGCTCCTTGATTTCTCGAGGCCCAGCAACGGAGAGCGAGGGAAGACGCCCATTCACGAGATGATCGAAAACACCCTGACCATGCTGAGCCCCCAACCCATCATGGAGAATATCCGGACCACCACTCA
>JAGUZM010000336.1 GCA_020060805.1 Deltaproteobacteria bacterium
CCTTTCTTAACGGGAACGATCATTTCTTCCTCAACCTCAGCATGCCTACGTGCAAGTGCACCGTGGACCCGGCCGCGAATATCGACGCCAGTTCCGTGATCGTCACCATGGCGAGAAACGGGACCGAATTCGGGATCCGGGTCTCGGGGCTGGGGGATGCCTGGTTCACAGGCCCTGCCAGCATGGTGGATGGACTGTATTTGCCGGGCTTCTCCGCAGAGGATGCGGCGCCCGATATCGGCGATTCCGTGATCACGGAAACAGCGGGCATCGGCGGATTTGCCATGGCCGCAGCGCCGGCCATCGTCAAATTCGTCGGCGGCACGCCGCGCGACGCGGTTCACCTGACGCAGCAGATGTACGAGATCACGGTCACGGAAAACGACACCTACCAGGTTCCTTTCCTTGATTTCCGGGGAACGCCCACGGCCATCGATCTGATCAAAATCGTGGAGACGGGAATTCTTCCGGCGATCAACACGGGCATCGCCCACAAGGAGCCGGGCATCGGCATGGTGGGGGCAGGGCTGGTGAGGCCGCCGGAGAGCTGCTTCCATAAGGCCCTCGAAGCCTTTGTAGAGCGATATGGAGAATGAGACCAGCCCGGGAGCCCTGGAATCGGAGAAAAGACATCACCACCCTTGGTAGGCAATTTCAATGGCTACAGGGCACCCTTAGCCCTAACGAGATATTCCTTCATATCCCGTGTTCACCAAGGGTGAAACCATATTTCAAGGAGGAAACCATGAAATTCATAGACCTTACCATCCCCTTAGGCATCGCAACGCCGCCGTGGCCCACGTACGAGCCTCTCCAGGCGAAGTATTTCAAAAGACTGGCGCCGAACGGGGCCAACGGGATGCTCCTGACCCATTCCAACCACGTGGGAACGCACCTGGACGGAGAAATCCATTTCTACACCCCGGGCAAAGACATCGCATCCCTGACCCTGGACTTCCTCGTTCACGAGGGCGTGATCGTGGACCTCTCGGACTGCACCTCGGACTACGATGTCTACACGCCTGAGCAGGTGGAGGAGAGGGTGGAAGTCCGGGAAGGGGACATCCTCATCATCCACACGGGATATCACCATTACGGGTGGGACCAGCCCACGGCGGATGAAATCCGCTACATGGTGAAACACCCCGGCCCTGACAGGGGGTTCGCCGTCTGGGCGAGAAAGAAGAAGCTGCGATGGATCGGTGTTGACTGCGGCAGCGCGGACCACCCGATGAACACCATCATCAGGACGTGGATGCCCAGGCAGGCGAAGGAGGCGGAGGCCTTTTTCCGAAAGAAGTTCGGGATGGGGCTGGAGGAGTTCTTCTCGGATGACAAGTATCAGCTCATGCACATCGAGCTCTTCAATCACGGGATCATTCATGCCGAGTGCCTCGGCGGAGACATGGACTTGCTCTTGAATCAGCGGGCTGTGATCGGCTGCTTCCCATGGCGATTCGTGGACGGCGAATCGAGCATCTGCCGGATAGTGGCCATGGTGGAAGACGACCGGTACAAGGATCTCCTGGCGAAAAAGAAGAAAGCGAAACTGACGAAATTCGGTGACGTGGCGGGCGGGCTCAATCCACGGCTCCACAAGGACGCGAAAAAAAAGGGACAGGCCCCTCGGGGATAGGGGAGCTGATTTCAGCCGCCTTCATTACGGTTTGACAACACCGGGGAGCGGGTGCTAGAAAGTGGCGAAACGCGCCCCTGAGGACATTCACATGGCATTGGACCTCCTGATCAAGAACGCCAAGACCCGCTTTTCCGAAGGGACGGTGGATATCGGCATCAGGGACGGAAAAATCGTCGCCATCGAGAAGGGCCTGGGTTCGAAGGCCGGCCGGACGATCGATGCAGAGGGAAGACTGGTGACCGAGTCTTTCGTGAACGGCCACCTGCATCTCTGCAAGGTCTATACCCTGACGATGGTCGGGGAAAAGGCGCTTACCTCCTACCAGGCAGGCTCCATGGGCAGGGCGATGACGGCGATCGAGCTCGCTTCCAAGGTCAAGGAGCAATACGATGAAGCCTGGATCATTCAAAACGTTCGAAAAGCCCTGAACCTCGCCGCAAAGTACGGCACCACCCACATCAGGGCCTTCGCCGACACGGACACCAAAGCGAGGCTGGAAGGGGTGAAAGCCCTCATCCAGGCGAGGGAGGAATTCAAGGAGTCTGTAGAGATCCAGGTCGTCGCCTTTCCCCAGGACGGGGTCGTGAGAGATCCCGGAGCTGAGGACTACGTGGAACAGGCTCTCCGCCTCGGCGCTGATGTGGTAGGAGGCATTCCATGGATCGAGTACACCGAGGATGATTCCCGAAGACACATCGATCTCATGTTCCTTCTTGCGAAGAAGTACGACAAGGACGTCTCCATGCTCATCGACGATGCCGGAGACCCAGGCCTCCGCACCCTTGAAATGCTCGCCGCGAAGACGATTCAGGAAAACTGGTCAGGACGGGTCACGGTTCACCATGCCAGAGCCATGGCCCTTTACCCCGAACCGTACTTCAGAAAAATCGTCGCCCTCCTGAAGCGCGCGAAGATCGGCGTGGTGAGCGATCCCCAGACAGGACCGCTTCATGCGAGGGTCCGGGATCTCCACGATGAGGGAGTTCCCGTTGCTTTAGGCCAGGATGACATCGCGGACGCTTACTACCCCTACGGAAGAAACAATATGCTGGAAGTGGCCTTTCTCGCATCCCACCTGATGTGGATGACCACTTTCCAGGAAATGGACCTCCTCTACGACCTCATCACCACCAGGGCGGCCCAAGCCATGGGCATGAAGGGTTTTCCCATGCAACCGGGAAACCGGGCAAACCTCGTGGTGTTGAACGCCGAGAGCGTGTGGGAGGCCCTGACCCACCACGAAGCTCCGGTCCATGTGATAAAGGATGGAAAGGAGGTGACGACCCGGCTGTAGCCTCGAAAGCCTGAAACGGCGGCGGGGCTCGCACTTGGGCTGGTTTAGGGAAGTTCTGATTCTTCGTTATTCCGATGACTGGGAACGATCAAAATGTTTTTCACAGGAAAGGAGGTTTTCTCATGAAGAAACTTGCGCTGGCTGTGTTGATCCTGCTTCTCTCCGTAACGGTTGCTTTTGCTCAGGCGAAAAAGGAAAAACCTTTCCAGATCGCCGCCATTTTCCAGACGGCCATCGAGGAACCCTGGGATGGTGTCATCCATCAGGCGTGCCTGAAAATCAAGAAAGAGATGCCCAACATCAAGTATGAATTCACCGAGAAGATAGCTGCTGCGGATTTTGAAAAAGTGGTGAGGGAGTACGCTGAAAGAAAATTCGACCTCATCGTGGGCGACGCGTTCCTCGCGGGCGAAGAGCCTTCCAGGAGGGTGGCGAAGGATTATCCCAAGATTGCCTTTGCCTTCGGGTCGGAGTTCGGTCCGGTGGCGCCCAATTATTCCGTGTTCGACAACTGGATTCATGAGCCTGCGTACCTGTGCGGCATCATCGCCGGCAGACTGACCAAATCCAACACCCTCGGTGTGGTCGCCGCCATCCCCATCGGCGAGGTCAACCGGCTCGTGAACGCCTTTAAAGCAGGGGCGCTCAAAGTCAACCCCAAGGTCAAAGTGAAGATTTCCTACATCGGGAGTTGGTTCGATCCGCCCAAGGCGAAAGAGGCGGCCATCGCCCAGATCGAGGCGGGTGCGGATCTGATCTATGCGGAGCGTTTCGGCGTTTTTGAAGCTTGCAAGGAGAAGAAAGTGCTCGCTTTCGGAAACATGTCCGATCAGAACGCCCTTGCTCCGAATGTGGTCATCACCGGGCCCGTGTGGGATATGTACCCCACGATCAAGTTCGCTGTTGACATGATCAAGAAGAACGCATGGGTCGCGATGGATCTGGGCGAATGGTCCATGATGGCAAAAGGCGGGGCAAGGCTCGCTCCTTTCCATGGTTTCGAGAAGACCCTGCCCCCTGCGGTCATCCAGGAGGTGAGGGACGTGGAAAAGAAAATCCTGGCCGGCACTTTCCGCGTTCCTGTGGACGAGCAGCCGCCCATCTCCGACTAGGACGAACCAAACGGCGGGCCTGGCCCCGCCGTTTTTTTTGCCGGCCCGAGGTCTCGGCCTGTGAGATCCTCGCACCGTGCGGAGCGCTTCTGGAGGCCGGCGCAAGGATTGGCTCTTAAGAGCCGCAGGAGCGCCATTGATCATTGATCATTGATCATTGAACATTGATCATTGAGCATTGTACATTGAACATTGAACATTGAGCATTGATCATTGAACATTGAGCATTGAACATTGGAGACGGATCATTTGGTTTTGACTCGGTGTACAACGACAAAAGACAAATACTAAATGATCAATGTTAAATGACCATTGTTAAATGGTTTTCCCGTGCCCGAGGTGACGGAATCATGACGGACGTCCAAGCTCCTGTCGTAAGAATGTGTTCGATCACCAAGTATTTCCTTGACCTGGGAGCGAACAAGAGCATTGATTTTGACCTCTATCCGGGTGAAATCTGCGCTCTTCTCGGTGAGAACGGGGCGGGCAAAACAACGCTGATGAATATTCTGTTCGGCTATTATGCCTGCGACGAAGGGGAGATTTTCATCAACGGGGAAAGGATCCTTCCTTCCGCTCCAAGGGATGCCATAGCGCGGGGCATCGGGATGATTCAGCAGCACTTCGCCCTTGTTCCGTCCCAGACGGTGCTCGAAAACATCATGATCGGCACGGAGACAGGGAAGGGCCTGTTCCTGGATGTCAAAGGGGCGCGAGCGAAACTCCTTCGCCTTCAGGAAAGGTTCGGCCTTCAAATAGACCCGGAAGCAAAGGTCTGGACCCTTTCGGTGGGAGAGCAGCAGAAGGTCGAAATCCTGAAAGCTCTTTACAGGGACGTCTCCATCCTCATCATGGATGAACCGACCGCGGTGCTCGCCCCGGCAGAGATTTCGGAGCTTTTCAAGACCCTGAGGATCCTCGTTCAGGAAGGACGGTCGATCGTCTTCATATCCCACAAGCTCAACGAGGTGATGGCCATCTCGGACCGGGTGGTGGTGTTGCGGAACGGCCGGGTGGTCTCCCTCAAGCGGACCGCTGAAACGAGCGTGAGAGAGCTGGCAAACCTGATGGTGGGAAGGGACGTCCTGGAGAGGCTTGTTAAGAAAAAGGTCGAGCAAGGACGACCGGTCCTTGAAATTGCGGGGATCAACGCCCTGAACGACAAGCGGCTGAAAGCCGTACGGGATCTGAACCTGACGGTCCGGCAGAGCGAGATTCTGGGCCTTGCGGGGATTTCCGGCAACGGGCAGAAAGAGCTGGTGGAAATTCTGTTCGGCATGCGCAAGCCTTCTTCCGGGGAAGTGCGAATCGACGGGGTTGCCCTGGAGGCGGGGCATCCGTCATCGGCCATCAGGCTCGGGATGGCAAGGATACCGGAAGACCGGATGGGCACGGGCCTCATGACGGATCTCACGGTGGAGGAAAACCTTATCCTGGAGGATCACAACTCCCCGGAATTTCGGCGATGGGGCGTGCTGAACGCAAGAAAGATCCGGCAGTTTACGGACTCCCTCATCCGTGCCTTTGACATCAAGACAGCGGGAGGGGATGCGGCTGCCAGGAGCCTCTCCGGAGGGAACCTCCAGAAGGTCATGGTGGCCAGAGAACTCGCAGGCCGGCCCGCGGCGATCGTGGCCTCGCAGCCCACCAGGGGACTGGATGTGGGAGCGATGGAAAACATCCACCAAAGACTCCTGAAGGAAAGTGAAAGGGGGGCGGCAATCCTGCTGATATCAGAGGACCTGGACGAGGTCTTCACTCTGAGCGATCGCATCGCCGTCATCTATGAAGGGGAAATCATGGGAGAAGTTCCTGCTCATGAGGCATCCCGGGAAAAGATCGGTTTGTGGATGAGCGGGGTCAGGCAATGATCAGGCTGAGAATCGTGAAGAGGGCGCCCCTGCCCGGGTGGGCGAAGATGCTCATCCCGGTTGCCGCGGTTGTGGCCACCCTTCTCCTGTCCATCATTCCCATCCTGATCGCCGGGGGCGACCTTCTGGAGTCCTACTACGCCCTTTTTTTCGGCGCCCTGGGAACCCGGTTCAACCTGCTTGAGACGTTCGTCAAGATGAGCCCCCTTCTTCTCACAGGGCTTGCCGTCGCGTTCGCTTTCAGGGCCAAGTTCTGGAATATCGGCGCAGAGGGTCAACTGATGGCAGGCGCCCTCATCGCCACGACCCTCGGTTTGTACCTGAAGGGTGTGCCCGCGCCCCTCGTGTTGCCGATGATTATCGTGGCAGGCTTTATCGGAGGAGGGGCCTGGGCGGCGATCCCCGCCCTGCTGAAAACGAAACTGAAAGTGGACGATGTGGTATCCACCCTCCTGCTCAATTATGTCATGGTGCACATCATGGGAGCCCTCCTTTTCGGTCCCCTTCAGCAGCCCGGATCGAGCTGGCCGAGGTCCTCTGAAATCGTCGCGGCAGCCAAGTATCCGATTCTGATGCCCCGCTCCAGGTTTCATCTCGGCGTCCTGATCGCGCTCTTCGCGGTTTTTGTCGTCTGGTTCATCAATCGCAAGACAGTCTTCGGGTATCAGTCAAAAGCCGTGGGCGCCAATATTCGGGTGGCCCATTTCGGCGGCATCAACACGACCTCCGTGATCCTCTGGACGGCTTTGATATCCGGAGGGTTGGCGGGCCTCGCCGGGGTAGGGGAGCTTTGCGCCCTTCAGTACCGACTGATCATGGATATTTCTCCGGGCTACGGCTACTCGGGCATCGTCATCGCCATGCTCGGTAACCTTCATCCCGTGGGGGTTCTTTTTTCATCCCTTTTCTTCAGCGTGATCATCGTGGGGGCTCAGACCATGAGCCGCATGACCGGCGTTCCAGCCTACATAGCGGAAGTCATTCAAGGCATGGCGCTGATGGTGATGCTCGTTTTCCTGCTTTTCACGGAATACCGATTGAAGGTGGTGCGAAGGGGATGAGCGGCATTCTCGAAGCGGCTTTCATTTCAGGACTGATCGGCGCCATGATGCGAATGGCAACCCCCATCATATTCGCAACCTTGGGCGAAATCATCGCTGAGCGGGCCGGGGTTCTGAACCTCGGGATCGAGGGGATCATGCTCATGGGCGCCATGACCGGGTTTCTGGTCTCTCTCTCCACGGGCTCGTTGTGGGTCGGCGTGCTGGCAGCGGCGATGGTGGGGATGGCCCTCGGCCTCCTCATGGCGTTTCTCTCGGTTTATCTGGGCCTGAGCCAGCACGTATCCGGGCTGGGGATCACCCTTTTTGCCACCGGCCTGGCCATGTTCGTGTACCGCCTTCACTTCGGCTCCCCCACCGTTCCACCGACAGTGGAGCCTTTCAAGCCGATCGCCATCCCGGTCCTTTCCGCGATTCCTGTGATCGGCCCGGGCCTTTTCAAACAGTATGCTCTCACTTATATCGCATGGATCCTCGTGCCGGTCGTCTCGATTCTTCTTTATAAAACAAAGGCCGGGCTCAAAATCAGGACCGTCGGTGAAAACCCGGTCGTCGCAGATACGGTGGGCGTCAATGTGAACCTCACCCGGACCCTCTGCCTGGTTGCGGGCGGTGCTCTCATGGGCGTCGGTGGATCATTCCTGACCCTCGCCCACCAGAACATGTTCCTGATTGACGTGATCGGCGGGAGGGGGTGGGTCGCGATCGCGATGGTGATCTTCGGAAACTGGGATCCCCTGAAAGGAACCATCGGCGCCCTGATTTTCGGTTTCCTGGACGGCCTTCAGCTGCGTCTTCAGGGCCTGGGCATCAGGATTTCCTTCCATCTTTTTCTCATGATCCCCTATCTCCTCACCATCGTGGCCCTCGTCGTCGTATCGAGAAAGGCGACCGTCCCTGCAGGATTGCTTAAACCGTACCGGAGAGAGGAGAAGACAGGGTAGGATCGCTAATCCCCTTCTCTTGACACAGAGCGGCGGGCCTTGAATGCCCAGGATGGGGAGGTTTTGAGCGGCCTGAGATAAGAGGCGTTCCCCGCAACGAACGAGTCACACGACCGGAGATGAATCATGGGGCATGAATTTATCGGGAAATCCTTCGAGAGAGTGGACGGCTACGCCAAGGTGACGGGCTCAGCCAAGTACATCGCGGACTTGAAGCTTCCACGGACCCTCCACGCGCAGGTGCTGCGGCCCGAGCACGCTCATGCGACGATCAAAGGGATTGATCCGTCCCAGGCGGAGAAGAGCGACGGTGTGTTGAGCGTGGTGACAGGCCGGGACTGCGGCATTTTTTTCGGAGCCCGCGGCTTTCTTGACCAGAACCCCATCGCGGTCCACAAAGTGCGGCATGCCGGAGAGCCCGTGGCGGTGGTCATAGCGGATACCCTGGGGAACGCAAAAAAAGCCGTCCGGAAGATCCAGGTGGACTACCAGCCCCTGCCGGTTCTGCTCGACCCCGTCGAGGCGGCACAGAACAGGGAGGTCCTCATCCATGAAGACCTGATCTCATACAAACATCTCCCCTCTTATTTTCCAGTGCCCGGGACCAACATCTTCCACCGCTATCGACTCAGAAAAGGAAACATCAAGCAAGGCCTGAAACAGGCGAGGGCGATGGTCGAGGCTGAGTTCGACTTTTCCCTGAGTGCCCATTCCGCGCTGGAACCCCACGGCGTCATCTGCCGCTGGGAGGGAAAAGACCGGGTCGAAATCTGGAGCAGCACCCAGGCGCCCTTCGTGCTCCAGCAGGTGGTGGCGGACATGTTCGGGATACCTCACTCCCATGTGCGGGTTCGGGTTCCTTATCTGGGGGGTGGGTTCGGCGGAAAATCGGATGTGACCATCGAGCCGATGATCGCTTATGCGGCGCGGTCCGTGCCCGGCTACTCGGTCCGGTACGTATGCACCCGGAAGGAAGTCATGACGAGCACCGTCCTCGGACGCGGCATGAAGGCAAAGGCGAAACTGGGGGCAAAGAAGGATGGGACGTTCACGGCGTTCGAGGCTGAACTCTTTTTCTCAGACGGCGCTTTCGGGGACACGGCGGCCAACATCGTCACAGTCGCAGGCCATAACTGCGTGGGACCATACGCGATCGAACACTGCCACGTGGATTCCTACGGCGTATACACCAACACGCCGCCCGTAGGGGCTTACCGGGGGTACGGCCACCCGGAGGCGTGCTTCATCTCCGAGCGCCTCGTGGACATGATGGCGAGGAAGCTTTCCATGTCTCCCTTCGAACTGCGGAGGAAGAACTTCCTGCGCGAGGGGAGGAAGAATTCCCTGGGTGAGACGATCCGGGATCACAACGGCAACCTCTTTCAGTGTCTTGAGCATGTGGAAAAAGAGATCTTCGCGGCTCCAGGGCCGGAAAAGGACGAGCGGTATCTCTACGGCCGGGGGGTCGCATCCATGATGAAGTCTCCCAAAGGCGCACCCAACGCCTCTTCGTGCTGCCAGATCAAGTTCTGCGCAGACGGCAGCGCAGAGGTCAACCTGGGGGGCATCGAAATGGGTCAGGGCGCGCAGCAGGCGATGAGGCAGATCGCCGCAGAGGCCCTGAACATCCACCCCGATCGAATCAGTGTTTACCGGGAGGTGGATACCCAGCATTCGCCCTGGGAGTGGCAGACCGTCGCCTCCATGTTTACCTATCGGGGGGGAAACGCGATCATCAAAACCGCGGCGAGGGCGATCGAGATCCTGAAGGAGAACGCTTCCATCGTTCTGCGGGTGAGCCCGGACGCGGTGGAATACAGCGGCGATGCCGTGTACGTGAAGACAGACCCGGACAGGAAGATCGCCGTGAAAGACCTTGCCAGGGGGTACATGTTCGAAAACGGTCTGACCGTGGGCGACGTCGCGGAAGCGACCGCAGGAGACAGGCTGCCGGGGTACACGGATCCTGACCCGAAGTTCGGCATGGGAAGAGCAGGAGGGACATGGACCTTCGGGTGCCAGGGATGCGAGCTCAGGGTGGACAAGAAGTCCGGCGAAGTGATCATCGACCGATTCGTTTCTTCCTTCGATGTGGGCAAGGTGATAAGCCCCAAGATGATCCGGGGCCAAATCGCGGGAGGCGTGGTCATGGGAATCGGCCAGACCCTCATGGAAAAGATTGAATTCACCAAGGATGGAAAATTGGCGAATGCGACCTGGGGGAAATACAAAATGCCCAGGATCGGCGACGTCCCGGGCCGGCACAAGGTGTACTGTGTCGAAACGCCTGAGGTGAGAGGCCCTTACGGGGCCAGGTGCATCGCGGAGCATCCGATGGTTGCCGTCACGCCGGCGATTCTCAATGCCCTCCAGGATGCCCTGGGGCACGATTTTTTCCATGTCCCGGTCACGGCAGGGGAGATTCAAAAGGTCTTAGGAGGTGATGGGTAAATGCCGGAGACGATCAGCCTGAGGGTGAACGGGATCGGGCATACCGTGACCTGCACGGGCAAGGAGAGCCTTCTCGATATTCTGAGGGACTACCTGGACCTGACCGGCGCGAAAGAAGGGTGCGGGTACGGCGCCTGCGGAAGCTGCACGGTGGTCGTCAAGGGCGAAGCGGTCAAGTCCTGCACCCTGAGAGGGAAAGACAAGCTGGACGGCCTCGACGTGGTCACGATCGAGGGACTTGCCCACAGGGATGGAACCCTGCATCCCATCCAGCAGGCTTTTCTTGACGCGGGCGCGGTTCAATGCGGCTTTTGCACGCCTGGGTTCATCATGAGGCTCTATGCTCTTTTCGCGCGAAATCCCGGCGCCTCCGATGACGACATCAAGGAGGCTCTTTCGGAAAACCTTTGCCGGTGCAGCGGGTACGAAGCGATCTGGGAGGCCGCGCTCCTGGCGCGAGAGCGGCTCAACGCCGCAGGGTAATCACGAGGTGGGGATGATGAGGAACACCCTCTTGCTTGTGGGGATTGCAGCGGTGGGCGGCGTGGCGGTGGCCCTTCAGGCCCAGTTCATGGGCTTGATGGACAAGGCCATGGGCACTCTGGAGAGCGTATTCGTCACCTACGCGAGCGGCGGCATCCTGATCGGGATGATCATGCTCGTCCATGGGGGAGGAAATCTCTCGGCGTGGCGAGGGGTGCCCTGGTATGCCCTGAGCGCGGGCGTCATGGGGCTGCTCATCGTGGGGACGATCGGCTACACGGTTCCGCGCCTGGGCCTGGTGCTCGCTTTTACGGTCATGATCGCTTCGCAGTTCGTGATGGGCGCAGTTATAGATCACTTCGGCTTGTTGGGCGCCGCGGTTCGGCCCCTGGACATCTCCCGCCTCCTGGGCGTGGCCGTGCTTCTCCTCGGGACCTGGCTGATGATCAGATGAACCGAGGACAAAAAAAAGTCTGCACCGATCCTCCGGAACGTTGCGATAACGCATTCGTTGTATGAACGAATGGGTCTGGATGAATATTATTCGTCCGCTTTTTCGGAGTCATCGCTGCGTCTTTCCAGCTGAGTGATTTTCAACTTCATCAGCTCGACGAGCTTGTCTGAAACAGACTTCGGGTACAGCCGGAAAAGCTCGGAAAGCCTCCCGGACAGTTTCATCACGACCTTGTCAGGCTTTGGATCATCCAACCCCATGAGGAAATTTTCCTGGCGCCTGATTCTGCTGCGCCACTTCATCCTCTCTACCCCGTCGAGCCTCGGGACACTGTCCAGTTCCCTTTCCATCAGTTCCAGGATCGCCGTCACGTCGCGCTTGCCGAATCGGATCATGATTCCCCTCCATGAAAAGGGTTCAAACCACACCGCCTGATTCCAAAAAAACCGCCTGCTCCTCGGCCATGGTAATCGGTGAGGCTAGAGAGAGCTGTTAGGACTGAGATTGATGGCTCGATACCGTCCCATCATTCGGGCGCAATCGGTTCTTCTCTCAGGTCGATGGCGACCTCACTGGCGCCCGGGACAGTCTTGACAATCTCATGGATCTCCACCCTCACTTTCCGCATCCCCGTGGGAAAGAGGACCACGGGCGTGAGGAGGCTTGCCTTCACCGTCACTTTGCCCTCTTTCGCCACGACCGTGAGGTCAATGCCCTTTGTCCGTTCATCGAGGGCCAGTTTGGCTTTCACCTGAGAGGAAAGAGCGAAATCTCGGATTGCCTTCTGTTTCTCGGGAGTGTCTTTGAACTCAGGCTGGTCAAGGGCGGCCATGATCAAGGCGGAGGCCGTATCCAAACTTACCTGGCTGAGGTTGAGGACTATGTCATACAGCATGGGATCCGTCCAGTCGACATCATAGAGAAAACGAGTCCACTGTTTTCTCTTTTCATCGACATTTTCAATGTATTTGATCGCCTCCGCCTCGGATAGATGTTTCTTCTCCATGACGCTTTTTGCCCTGTAGGATAAGGGCGCGACGAGGCGGACCTTGAGCACGTTGGGAACCTGGTAAAGGAGGAATTGGCCTGCAAGGCCGTGGTAGATGAAGCTCCCCTTGGCGGCCCGTTCAGCCAGAGCAGACTGAAGAGCAATCACATAAACCCGTCTTTTGTCCCCCATGAGGCGTTCAAACAACCCCGGGCCTTGTTTGAGTTGTTGGGAAATGGCGGATTCCGAAATCCCGTACCGGGTGGCGGCGTCTTTGATGACTTCCAACCCGACCACGGGATAGCCTGATTTTTCCGAAAGACGATTGGCGAGGGCTTCGCCCCCGCTCAGAGTTCCCCGGGATATGGTAATGATGGGCATAGGGCGTCTCCTTTCAGGTGTTTTCTGGAACGCATGGTTGACAGTCAACGACTCTTGTAAGCTATCTCACGATCGCTCAACTATGACTCATACAGAGGTTTTCCCTCCCAAGGGGTGATTTTTCGGCGCAACGGCGACTTTCTCTTGTCGTTTCGTACGGTTCGCCAACTTCTTCATCCTGTTGGGTACCCTGAAAAAGCTGGAGTTCAGATGTTCCTGGTGTGCCGGTTAAAGATCGCTATCCAAGGTCCGGAAATGGTGCACGAATGGCTCCCGAGTTCCGCCGTGTGCATTATCGGCGAGGAGTGATGATGAGAACTCGTTTTCAGTGGAAGGCAGTGTAGGGCCATTCGGGTAGCCTGTCAATCGGAAAGCGCGCGTCAGGAGACGGTCGCCGCCCTTTTTGACCTTCATTGGCGTAGGGTGTCCCGGCCCGACGGATTCGTCAAACCCTTTCTTTTGCCATGGCCCACACCTTGGGGGAGCGCCAGACCCGCGACTTGTACAGCTCCCTGTGGTGGGTGAACTCCTTGGGCAGCCGGTCAAAGAAGAGGTCGAACAGATCCTCCTGCTCTCGGACTTCCTTGCTTCCCTCGTCCCGGTCCACGGACATGAGGGCATAGAAGGTGTCCGGGTCATATTCCAGGCCTTCCCAGTGGATGTCCTTGAATTGAGGCATCACCCCCATGGGGCTTTCGATCCCGTAGCGCCGGCCGTGAATGCGGTCGATGATCCACTTCAGAACGCGCATGTTTTCTCCGAACCCGGGCCACACATATTTCCCCTGATCGTCCCGCCGGAACCAGTTGACCCTGAAAATCCTCGGGGGATTGCCCAGCACCCGGCCCACGTTCAGCCAGTGGTTCCAGTAGTCCGCCATGTTGTAACCGCAGAATGGGAGCATGGCCATGGGGTCCCTTCTCACAGCCGGCTGTCCTTCCGCGGCTGCCGTGGCCTCTGAACCCATGGTCGCGGCCAGGTAGACGCCGTGAGACCAGTGGAAAGCCTGGAAGACGAGGGGAACGTTGCGGCTCATCCGGCCTCCGAAGATCAACGCCCTGATGGGGACACCCTCGGGATTGTCCCATTCCGGGTCAAAGGAAGGACACTGGGCGATGGGCGCCGTGAACCGGGCGTTGGGATGCGCTGCCAGGCGGCCGCTTCCTGGAGTCCAGTCCTGTCCTTTCCAGTCTATGAGGTGGGCTGGCGGTTCATCGGTCATCCCTTCCCACCACACATCCCCGTCTTCCGTGAGGGCCACGTTGGTGAAAATGCAGTTCTTCGTCAGGGTGAGCATGGCGTTGGGGTTGGATTTCATCGACGTGCCGGGGGCCACCCCGAAAAACCCCGCTTCCGGGTTGATGGCACGCAGGGTCCCGTCAGGGCCGGGTTTAAGCCAGCCGATGTCGTCGCCGACGGTGAAGATTTTCCACCCGTCAAAGCCCTTCGGCGGCACCAGCATGGCAAAATTGGTTTTGCCGCAGGCGCTCGGAAAAGCGGCGGCCACATAAGTTTTTTCGCCATCAGGGTCTTCGACGCCCATGACGAGCATGTGCTCGGCTAACCAGCCTTCGTCTTTTGCCAGAATCGAAGCGATTCTGAGGGCAAAACACTTTTTCCCCAGAAGGGCGTTTCCGCCGTATCCGCTGCCATAGGAGTAGATGGCCCGGTCCTCACGAAAGTGGGAAATGTAAATGTTGTTCGGGTCACAGGGCCAGGGCACGTCCTTCTGCCCCGGCTGGAGGGGCGCCCCGACGGAATGGAGGCACCGGACGAAAAACCCCTTCTCGTCGAGAACATCCAGGGCCGCCTGTCCCATCCTCGTCATGATCCGCATGTTGACGACGACGTAGGGCGAGTCGGTAATCTCCACCCCCAGATGGGCGATGTGAGAGCCGAGAGGGCCCATGCTGAAAGGGATGACGTACATGGTCCTCCCTCTCATGCAACCGTCGTACAGCTTGTCCAGGGTTTCCTTCATTTCCCTCGGGTGCACCCAGTTGTTGGTGGGGCCTGCGTCGGACTTGTTGAGACAGCAGATGAAGGTCCGGTGCTCCACCCTGGCCACGTCCCGAGGGTCGGACCGGCAGAGATAACTGTTCGGCCTTTTCTCATCGTTCAGGCGTATGAAGGTGCCGCCCTCCACCATCTCCGCGCAGAGGCGATCGTACTCTTCCTGTGAACCGTCACAGATGTAGACCCGCTCGGGTTTGCACAGCTCAGCCACTTCCCTGATCCAGTTCAGGAGCCCCTGGTTTTTCGTGTTTGCACCGCTTATCATGACATTGAACATTGGAGTCCTCCCTTTCCGAGAATTGTTTCAGCCGAAAAAAAAAGACACTCTTGCCCCCCTTCAAGGGGAAGCCTCCTCGATCCTACAAAGAGTTCTCCGGCCTCACGTTGAGATCCGAGCGACAGGGTAGCGTGGCAGGAATGCAAGAACTCCTTGTTACAGAAGGCAAAATATAGTTCTTGTTCCTACTTGGCGCAAGAAAAAATCCTGGGAGTCTCCTGATCGGCTGCGCTGCCCCCTTCCGTCGGTTTTTCCACCTGCCTCAAACAATCGGAGAGAAAATCCTTGACATGCGTGCATTTTTCATGCAGTTTGCGTGCATCCCTCGTGCATTTCCTTGCCGATTCGTGATTCGCTTCAGAGGATGATAGGAATGGACCCCGCCAAGATATATGAGGATCTCAAAGAGAAAATCATCTGGCTGGACCTGGCCCCTGGCAGCACGCTCAACCAGGCAGAACTGGCTGAATCCTATGGCGTGAGCCGCAATCCTCTGACCATAGCCCTCACCCGCCTGGACGCAGAGGAATGGGTCGTCAGGCATGGAACGCACTTTGTCGTCAGTTCTCTAACCCTCGACCGCATGCGGGAAATAACGGAAATCCGATCCGTGCTGGAAGCCCAGGCTAACCTGTGGGCCATGCATCGGATGACGGAAAGCGGTCTTCAAGAGCTGAGGGCACTGGGAAACGCGATCAAAAAACTGAGCCCCCACGCGACCAAGAAGGAAATGGTTCAGCTCGATTTCAGGTTTCACAGGATCATCTACCGGGAGGCTCATAACCAGCAGATGGCTCAACTCCTGGAGCGGCTCCTGAATCATTATTTGCGTTTCTGGCTGGCGAGCCCCAGGGAGATAAAGAAGGAGACGTTTTTTTCAGAGACTTTGGAGATGATCAGGGCCATTGAGGCGAAAGACGAGATTTCCCTCAGGGCGGCGACCGCAGCCCACATCAAGCTCTCCATGGACAAGATCATGGGTATGTCCTAAGTCCCGGAGGAGGAAGGTATGAAAGTTCTCAATTGGAAGGATTGTGAAGACAAGAAAATCGACAAGTTCCCGTACAAAGGGGACATGCTGGACGTGATAGGAACGAGCGTCCGGTGGCTCTCAAAGTACGGGAATGACGGGCACGGCTACCCTGAATACGGCCTGCGGTTCTTCACGATCCAGCCGGCAGGGCAGATTCCGATCCACAACCACTTCTACCATCAGACGATGTACATCCTGGATGGGGAATTCGAGTGCTGGGCCTTTGATCTCGAATCAGGGGAAATCGTCGAGAAGCACGTATGCGGGCCAGGGTCGTCGATTTTTGTGCCCACCATGGAACCCCACGGAATGAAAAACATCAGCAGAGAGCCCGGGCATTTCCTCTGCTGTATCTGCAACGTCTATGATGATGAAGAGACGGCTTAAGGGGCTTGGAGAAAAATGAAATTAGCTGACCGATTGACCCATTTCGATGGGTACCTGGGTACGGCGATGAACCTCATCCTGACGAAGATGAAGGGGGAGGGGAAGGACGTGATTAACCTGGGCCTCGGCGACCCGGATGTGATCCCGCCGGAGCACATGCGGAAGTCCCTGGCCGATGCATGCTATTCCCCTGATTCGCACCATTACCCGAGCTTTTATTCGCCCATGCCCCTCAAGAAAGCGATCGCGGCCTGGTATGAGAGGCAATACGGGGTCGAGTGCGACCCGGAAACAGAGGTCCTGCCCCTTCTGGGGTCTGCGGACGGCTTGTTTCATATCCATACGTGTCTCCTGGACCCGGGTGACATCG